>JBAYGQ010000018.1:0-13016 GCA_041666585.1 Bacteroidota bacterium | reverse complement strand
CCATCCAAGAAACGTATATCTCCAATCTTTCCTTGAGCTTGTTCCGGAATTTCAGACGGAGTACCTATAAGGATAACATTTTTTAGCTCCGAATCCTGTTCCCAATTAATTTTTCTGAATTCGTACTTACCGAAACTACGATAACTTCGTTGTATTTCGCCGCCTTTCCATAGGTTTTGGTACCATGATGGATCAATACGGTCATAGAAAAGGAAAAAGATATACGGTTGATCATAAGCGTAAGTTACAATAACACGATCAACGGATGACTCGTATTTATGCGCCGTTTCAACAGCCTCGCGATATCCATACTGCCAATCCTCTGAACGTTCACTAGGGGTATGTATCCAGTAAACATCCAAATAATAATAAAAATTAATCAGGAAAAGACAAAAAACCACACTCAATATAAGTTTCATCAGTACTTGATATTTCTGGATAGTTCGAAGATGCCTCAGAAATGCAATGAAACCTAATGTAATTATAATCTGATAAACTGGCACTAATAGCAAAGCGCGCACGGCATGAGGGGTTCCGGTTGTAAGAGCTGATGCAATAGGAGCAATCAATAACCACACTATAACAGTACCTGTTTTCTTATTACGATTACTCAAACAGTAAATTATTCCGAGGATGACAAAAAACGCATCCCACCAATACAACATTCCCATACCATTGGCGTGATGCCGGCCGGGAGGATCCCCCGTTAAAAATAGAAAATCAAGATTAAAGTGATCCAGGTAACCTGCAATGATCTCCTGCGCAAATACAACCCGACGGTTATGAGTCAAACTACCCAATAGATCATTTTTTGCGCGATCTTTTTCAAGCAGCCGAATGCTATTTTCAAGTTTCTCTCCCGAAATTACACTTACAGAACTAAATCTGGCACCGGTAGAGCCCTGTAGCTGATATATAACTGGTGAAACGAGCAATCCGAATAACACTGCACTTACAAAAATCCATTTGAGCTTATTAATGAATTCCCTTCTATATATAACAGCGAGAACTATTAACAAAACCGGAACAACCAACCGAGGACTATGATAAGAATAGACTGATAGAACAAAAAATAAGGTAGACAAAACAAAGTATTTACCTTTTGTTAAACCCTTAAGAAATAACCATAATCCGGTGATCACAAAAAAAACTGATAAGTTGGATTCAAACGCCACCCTGCTAAATTGTATATGCCACGGTGACACAGAAAAAAAGAAACAAAATAGTAAAGCATGCTTATCTCTTTTACTAGAAAAAAGCTGTTTAAAAAGGGAATAACCGACAACAATAGACAGCGTTCCGAACAAAGCAGAGACAAAACGAACGGAAAATTCATTCAATCCAAATACGGCAACTGATGGTATCGTCAAATACGTATAGAGTCCCGGTTTATAATCACCGAACGACCGTATCGAAATCGGGAACGGCGTTCCATATTCATCTTTTCCCGTTTTTAAGAGTGAATATGCGTTGTATCCTAAAGATGCTTCATCCCAATCCAAAGAAGGAGGATTTTGGCCCAAATGCCAAAAACGAAGAATTCCTGCAAAAATGATTATTAGAACGAATATCAGTATATTTTTCTTCATGTTCTCTCCCCAATAACAAAAATTACGTTTCCTGACGAATCCGTGATATTCTCAAGAATGTGCATACTCCCAGGTAATGAATTCGGAGTTGTTACAATGAGAATTTTACCCTTAGCGTTTTCATAATCTGAAAAACCGAAATGAATTTTATTTATACTTTTCACAGTCCAAAATCCATACCAGTCCCGATCTGCTACTCTATCGTGAAGAAATTGTTCGGTTGGAATTTTCCCGTAGAAAGCAAAATATATATAAGGTCTTCCGTAGTTTTCTGTAACATAAACCGCATCATACTGAGATAGTTTTTCTTGTACTGTTTCTACCATTTGTTTATAACCCCATTGCCATTCCCCAGCCCAATTTATTGGATAATGAATATAATATTGATGAAAATAATAGTATGTATTTACACATAGAACTGCGGCGATACCTGCATAAGTCATTAATCGTAATCTGTTAATCTTATAATTGCTCTTTATTTTTGAAATCATGGACCATAGACCAACGGCTATTAGTATTTGGTAACTTGGAAGTATTGATGCGATACGAAGAGCATGAGGAACTTCTTTTGCGAGAGCTGCAGGAATCGGTACTATTAACATCCAAGCAGCCATAAGAAGTGATGTATTATTGCGTTTTGAGATAACATACCATAGTCCGAATAATAGTGGAATTATTTCATATATATATAACTCACCCATTTCCGGAACAGATAACCGAGGATTGACATCTCCGTGAACAAAAAGGAATCTGCCATAAAAATGAGTGACATAATTCCGAAGGAACTGAATACTATAAGTGACCCTTCGATTAAACAGGATTCGAGCTAGAATTGAGCCGTTCTCAGTCTCTATGCGTTTATTTGATTCTATAAGCGGAGCAAGATTATTGAGCATGCTCACCTCCTGATACCTAATTCTGCTTTCCCGATCCCCCAAAAACTGAATACTTGGAATAACCATTATTAATCCAACGATTCCAGCAATTATTGTCCACTTTAGATTCATTTTTGTTTGTCTAAAATAGATTAGGAAACAGCTTCCTAATAATAGTGGCGCAATAATCCGGTTTGCGTTAAACGTGTAAAACGATAAAACAAAAAAAACTACTGAAAAAACAATAGAATACTTTTTTTGATGAGAACGGAGGAAGAAATAAATGCCCAGAAGATTAAAAAAGGCGGCAAGATTGGCTTCAAACGCCGCTCGTGAGAATTGCAGGCTCCACGGTGAAATTGCGACAAAGAAGGAGCTCAAAAGAGATATCCGTTTTTTCTTAAAAAGCAATTGAGATAATAACCCTGCTACAACAACCATCCCAACTCCAGATAGTGCTGAAGGAAGTCGTACTGCTATTTCAGTCAAACCGAACAGTGCAATTGATGGAACTGCCGTATAAATATATCCTGGAGGTTTAAAATCACCAAACGCAATAAATCGTGCGATTGGGAAAAATTCACCATGTTCATCTTTCCCACTGTTAAGGATTGAGAAAGCATTGTAGCCTAAAGAAGCTTCGTCCCAATATAATGAGGGTGGATTATCTCCTAACTTATATAAGCGCAATATTAAACTAAAAAGGATAATTAATATAAATATAATCTTATATTTCATATTGTGACCTCATGACCAACTTTATATATATAGACACTATTATTCAAGTAGAACAATCTCGAATCTTTTCTTTTTAGTATCGTTGATAAAATATTCTCATTTATTGGCCCTCGAAGATAAAGATACGAAATGTTATTTTCTGATAAAAATCTATTTATATCCAACTTATTTTCAAAAAAATCTACAACGTTTTTTCTCCGCTCACCACTGATATTTATTGTTGGTATTGCAAGACCGTTACTTGCGAAATACACTCTCCTTTCGCTAAGAGCTGATATGTATACCGGATCATTTACGTATTGACGAGCGTCTACAAGAATGACACCTTCACTCAAAGCGTGATCCTTTAAATAACTCAATGCACTGAACTCATCTAAAGACACCCGGTCTCCGGATGTTTGCAGTTTACCTAGAATGTTTTTTACATTTACAGGTATAGATAGCGCAATAACTACGATAACGATCAATCCGCCCAACAATTTGATATATTTTCCTTGGAATAAATAATAAATCCTTTCCAGAAACATTACTGTCAGAACGCCAAGAATTAAAAGAGCATACGGAGTAAATTGAACAACATTATAGGCATTCCCTCCTAAATTAAAAAGGAGTGGAATCATAAGAGCGGTTGATGTGCTAAATACAACGTATATAATCACGGGGAACATATTACTTTTCTTTTTTATATCTTTAAGCAAAATCCCGATAAGAAAAATGACACCTAGCAGACGTGTTCCGAGATTTCCAAAAAAATAGATAGCAAGTTCGATGAACTTAATTTTCATATAACCTAACCAATTTCCTATACCATGATAATAATTTTCTACGTTCGCATAATAAGGTAGATTTAATTGAGTATTCCCTGAAACCATTTCTGTCAGGATCCAACCAGGAGCCGGATGGAGTCTAGCTTGAGTTGGTTCTGTAAGCATAAAATATACCGGAGCTAATATAATTAGCGTACCTATGATTAAACTTAAATACGCCCTGTCTCTTAAAAAGAATAAGCATAATAAAGCTGTTGATATAATCCCCCCCACAGCAATAATTCCACCGAATGTTTTAAAACCATAAAACGTACCAAAAACGAAAGAACCTATAATAATCCATCCTCTTCTATCCCCTGCTTTTGTTTCGGCGATTTTAGAGATTATATAAATGCTTATTAGAAATAGGCAGTATCCTACAATAGAATGAGTGTTAATTATTTGATCAAATGGTTGATCGGAATAGAAACTGTTTCCCTTCCAATCAAATTGCCTTCCGAGGAATATCGGTAATAAATACGCGAAATTTCCGGAGAAATAGCCCAAAAAAATTGCAAGACCCCTAAAAATTGTCCTTCTGGTAAATAACGAACTAACCAGATACAAGTTTATACCGAACAAAAATGATATAAACCACGGGCCGAACCGGTAATAGAGATCAAAAAAAGAAAGGTTCGTGAAATAATGAACCGCGGCTAGAAAAAGATGATAAAAATAGTGATAGTTTTTCAGCACTTCTCCGGCTCGAATCGGATTTTGGTTTGGGGTATGATTGAATAATTCAGCCACCAACGAAATATTCCACATGCTGTCATTAAGTGAAGGCACAATAAGCCCGTTATCTCCTAATACTCCTCCATTCGTAATTACAATCGTCTGTGTGATTACCCCTAGAATAATTACAAATAAAATGAGCAATGAACTCTGCCAAGAAATACCAGTTATAAATAACCCTCGCAGAACTCTTGGTTTTTTAAGTATATAAAGTATTGACAGGAAAGGAATAATAGCTAAATACGCAAAACTTACGTGTAAAAACAACCTAATACAGAATGTCCAGAAAACTAAAAAAACCAAACCAAAAGAAAAGAAGACACCGTAATTTATTAAAAAATTATTGTCTTTTTTAATATTAGTAAGATCCATCAACACTAGAGCCGGAAAAACAATAAACAGAAGAATGAACGCAACAAACAATAAACTGTTTATTAGTATCATTTAGGTTCTGTGGATTTTAAATAATACTCTTCCATCATCCGGAGCATTAATTGTATCAACTCCGTCTGCTTCTTCGGGACGGCCAATATAAAGGCTTCTTGGAGGAATAATCTGTTGTTTTAATCGTGTGGAATCGATATCCAACGAACCAAAGTAAAATTTTCCTATCTTAATCAGATGCCTATCATCAGCTAATGTAACCGGATGGGATACTACGTAACGGTATGTTATCGGATCTACGGACTTGTATACCGCATAGGCAAGTGTTGACGCCGTATAAAAATCAGAAATGAATATATAATCGTAATCATTTTCATATTTTGTACCTAAATCTATAGCTGCCTTATTTTCCCATCCCCACCACGTAGCTGCATAATAGGGATATTCCGTAAAATAACGTAAAGACCAATACATAAGAGTACCCATGAATCCAACCACTAATAAGCCTCTATATAAATATCTTAATGGACTCATTTTCAAATAGTTTACTGTCACCACAATCCCATAACCAACAATCAAAAAAGGCGCGGGAAGCATCGCAAGACTTCTTACACCAAAAGGTCGGCCTACTATACTTGCTGGTATTGCAGCAATAAGCATCCATGAAATTGCTATGAACAATACCGAATGTTTTTTTCTTATTAATGCATATATCCCAATAAAGAGAAAAGGCATTTCCAAGAGATTAAACATACCTGAATTTCCTAGAAAATATCTTAACGAACTGTCTCCAGTAATGTACCAAAAATCGAGTGACAGATGTTGCAGATAGTTTGTCGCGACAAAACGGGTAAACACCGTAGCTTTATTATGCAGAATTTTTTTCCACTTATCCGGCAAACCAGATCCGTACCGCTCTTGATTAACAGCAAGAGTTACCTGAGTCTGAGCGCTCTGCATTAGCTTTCCAAACCGGGAGAAACCTTTATCAAAAAAAGTTAGATAGATAAGCGGCAACGCTAATACGATTAGAAATAATCCACCAATTAGAAATTTAGGAAATGTTATATAAAAAGCCTTTTTGAATGTAACCTGTAAACTACCTTTTGCATGTTTGAATGAGAAAAGAAACAATATACAAATCCAAAACGGTAAAACAATACGTGGAGTAAAATAGCTATAGAGAGATAATGCGAAAAAAAACATTCCTAGAAGTAGTTTTTTAATTGAGAGATTACTCCGAATAATAATCGCATTGCCGACGACAAAAAATAGAAGACTTATTGTGGCTTCAAAATAACCTCGAGATAAATGGGTATGCCAGGGAGACACTGCCAACAAAAACATTACGATTAAAGATGTCTTTACAGAAAAAAAACGGCGAGACAAGAAATATGTTGCGACGACGGTTAAAACTGACGCAATAGCAACCGGAAAACGAATGGCAAACGGAGTCATTCCCCCTATCGCAATAAACGGAACCAAAAGATAAACCGGTATTGGAGCTTTATAATCATTAAAAGACCGAAATTGTAAAGGATAAGGTGTACCGTACTCATCCTGACCCGTTTTCAAAATATTAAATGCATTCCAAGCAAATGCCTGCTCATCCCCATATAGAGCGATCGGATACTGGCCGAGTTTCCAAATACGAAAAAATGAAGCGAGTATTACAATACTCACAAATAATACAATTACTTTTCTGTTCATGTTAGAAAGATCTCCAATCTGCGATATAAAATGCAACAGCTTTATTAGGATAGTATACGGTATAAAGAGGATTCTTCAGATTACTGAAATCAGAAGGATTTCCAATAAATAATACATCCTTAAGTTCTGAATATCCTACCGGAAACGTATCAAAACGGTATTTATCAAAACTATCCACCCATCCAAATCCAAATTCATTCAATTCGCTCAAATGAGCTTGTTTTTGGTATTTTTCTGGAGGATATTGAAGATAAAATAGTGGATAAATATAACCCCATGCGTTTTTACTCAACCACACGGTATTATAATTCTGCTGATTTTGTTTTACGTAATCCATAACGTCCTTCATGCCATAATGCCATTCTAATGCATATCGAACAGGAGTATTAATATAATATAGCTGGAAATAATAAATCATATTCAAAATCATTAGAAAAGACACCCCTGATATCAAAAATGTTCTAATTTTGCCTCCAATATTTTTCATCGAATACAGTCCGAAGCCGATTAGGATCGCAAAAGGAATCACACTTAAAAGGGTACGACTTGATGAAGGCACATAACGAGTTAACGCAGCGGGTATAGGTGCAACCAATAACAACAAAAAAATTAGAGAATTATATGGATTCTTTTTTAGAAATAAATATCTGATACCCAAAACCAAAAAAGGTAATTCAACAATATATAATATACCCATCCCAACCGTAGAATAAATCTTAACCCCATCGCCTTGAAAAAAAAGATATCCCGGGTTGAAATGAGTAAGATAGTTTTGAATTGTCTGTAATGGGAATAAGACGGCTTTATTCTGGAAAATTCTTCCTAGATTGGAATTAAATAAATTATATTCATTGCGTCTTTCAACAATTTCTGCAGTAATTCCCGGATCCGAATACACCAACACCGATAGAGGTCGATTTAGATATGATTTTTGGAAAAGCAGAAAAGCAGATACTAAAAATAATATTAGTCCAATAAACAACTGAATTATAGTAGTCCGATTTAAAAGCATTCGTTTTCTAAATATTACCAATAATAAAATCATCAATAAGGGACCAAGTATTTTGGCATCATGATGCGCATACATACTGAGAACAAACGGTATAATCGCAAATAAAATAGGTTTTTTCTTTTGTGCATGATATAAAAAACCTAAAATTCCTAATGAGAGAAGAAATACTGAGAGATTACTTTCATGTCCCATACGATTAAACTGGAGCATAAACGGAGAAATGGATAGTGTAAACGCCACCAATAAAGCAATCTTCCGATTGTTATGTGTCAATTGAATGGAACGGAAAATCATCCATATCGTACAAACTCCGAGAAAAACCGAAACTAATCGGACACTTTCAATTCTAAGTCCGAATAGCCAAACAAAAGGAACAAGAGTATAGATCGATAACGGGGCTTTGTACTCGCCAAAAGATTTAAACGCTAACGGAAACTTAACTCCGTATTCGTCTCTACCGGTTTTGAGTATGGAATACGCATTATATCCATAAGCAGCTTCATCACTATAGAGACCGTTCGGTATTATTCCTAAATAAAATAATCGGGTTCCGAGAGCAAGACAGAAAATTAGTATTAATAGAAATTTATTTCGCATAATCTGTATACCGGTAAGGAGCTTTATTCACATCAATCAAATAAAATTCTTTTGTTCCGTTTTTCAGACTGATGGTGTCTAGAATTCTACTTATAACGATGTCTCCAGGCAATAAGCCGAATGTATTGCCGTATTTATTGTTCAAAGTCGTGAGAACGCTCTCAGTTATTAAGGTAGAACTTTGACTTGCAATTGATGGTGTAGAATCAGCCCACGAAATTAATAATCGGTTGGGAATAACTAATTCGTCAGACCATCCGATTGACTCAAAATGCATTTTTCCGATTTGTTGGACATGATGAAAACCTTCACTATCCGGAGAATAACGCACTACGTTATTCTGGAATGATTTTGGATCCACACGTCCATAGAAAAGAAAATATATGTAGGGTGAATAATTAGGCCGATCCATCAAAATCTCCTGATAATTAGGCATAAGTTTATTAACCTCAGACACAAGTTTTTTATATCCCCCTCCCCAATTCACTTCCTCCTGTATAGGAAAATGAACATAATATCGGGAACAGAAATAGGCAATATTAATAATAAGAAGAAGCATTAGAAAACTTATGACGAATTTTGAAAAACGTTTTCCGTATAGTTCTTGTATTAAAAACCACACTCCTATCGCAATTAATATTTGGGGAATCGGTAATATAGCAGCCATACGTGCCGTATGAGGGGCATCCTTGGTCAACGCGGCTCCAATAGGAGATATTAATATCCAGTATAGTAAAAACCAACGATATTGGAACTTCCTATGAAAAAGTATATACAGTCCAATCGGAATAAAAATGGCATCCCATATATATAAGTTACCGAAACCGGGAATATTGTGCTGATTATTACTTCCACCACGCACAAATAGGAAGTCTGTCGAAAAACCATCAATATAACCTACGAAGACTCTTCCAAATAAATAAGTAACTTTATTATGTATTATTTTTTCGATACCTGAGGAACCTTCTGCATAATCCTTACGCGCTAAAATAACATTATTATATACTTGATAAACATCGGAAAGCGGTGACAATCCTGATAATTTTGTTTTGTTCGCAGAAAATAATGTTTGGGACCAAATATAAATCGATAGTATTAAAAAGGGGAAAATAAAATAAACTAATAATTTTTTATTTAAAATATTCTTCAATAAATAAACAAAAATGCCCAAAAACAAAAGGGGAGTAAAAACATGATTTCCGTGATATGTGTATAACGTCAAGGATAGAAAAATAGATGCAAAGAAAAGACGTGTTTTAGAATTTATATTCTTTAAAAGAATGACAAAACTTAATACACAGAAAAATACTGCGAGGTTTGCTTCTGAAGATACTCTGGAAAAATGCACATGCCAGGGAGATATCGCTAAAAAAAACGCGCTTAAAAGCGATAGAATTTCAGAAAAGCGATAAGTTTTGAACAGTTCTTTGACAAATAGATATAAAAGGAAAATAGTTGCTGTTCCGAATACTATCGAAATAATACGCACAGACCACTCTGAAAGATTAAACAAAGCAACCGGAACAACAGTTAAATAAATATAGAGTGGCAGCTTCCAATCACCAAAGGACTCCAGAGAGACGGGAAGAAACCGACCATATTCATCTTTTCCCGTTTTTAATAGAGAATATGCAGTATATCCGATGGCTGCTTCATCCCGGTTTAAACCCGGAGGTATTTGTGAAACCTGCCAAATTCTTAAAACAAATCCTAGAGATAAAACGAAAAAAAGAATAATCTTGATTTTCATGTACGATTTGAAACCATTTTACCATTTTGCTACTTAGGAACATAATAAAAATGTTGTTTTACGCACAACTCATTAATGTTTTTCAGCTAGAATTATCAATTCGTGTATAATTACATATATTTTTACTTGCATGAACCGCAATCGATTCTTTTTGGCATTAATACTGTTACTCTCAATCTCGATACGAATATGGTTGTTGGGACAGTTACCACAAACATTTATAAATGATGAGGCAGCATTCGGATATAATGCATATTCTCTCATTCATACTGGAAAAGATGAGTTTGGAAAATCCTGGCCGTTTATTTTTTCTTCATTCGGAGACAATAAACTTCCTGTTTACACTTACTTAGCAATTCCCAGTATACTGATTTTCGGCCTTAATCCATTTGCGGTTCGAATTCCAGGGGTAGTTTTTTCCGTTATTTCAATTCTTCTTATCTATCTTATCTCAAAGAAATTATTTCATAATCCGTTTATATCATTAATGTCCGCTTTCATACTGGCTGTATCCCCCTGGCATATAGTTTTTTCCCGCATATCTTTTGAAGCTATGGTGGCTTTTACCTGTTTTTTAATCGGAACTTACTTCTATTTGAACGTTTTATCTTCCTTTCGAATAAGCCGCTACTTTATTGCATCGGCTTTTTTTTACATCCTCGCATTTGCAACTTACCGGTCTTATTGGATTACGATACCTTTATTTCTTATATCCACATATTTCCTTCTTATATTCCCAAAATTTTTTAAAAGGGCTGTTTTCTATTTTGTATTAATTGGTATTGGATTAATGGTTATCCTTCATATTTCTGACCCTTCCGCATCAAAATCCCGATCTGTTGAAGTAAGCATATTTAATGATAAAGGAGTAACCATCCATTCATTTCAACAACTTCAAGAGGAAGGATTACAAAGGAACAAAGTCCTCAGTCGTCTTTTTCATAATCCTTTTATAGACTATCTATCTGAATTCTTTTATCACTATTCGCATCATTTTACGGGAGATTTTCTATTCATTGGGAGAAACTGGTATTCACCTCAACCAATTCCGGATGTTGGTGTTTTATATTTTATAGATATATTTTTTCTGCTAGCGGGTTTCATATACTTAGTACAGAAAAATCCTCGGTCCCGTTTAATGTTAATTCCAATCATTTTGCTTCTTACTGGGCCCGTATCTTCATCTTTCACAAAGGACACACCAAATACGATGAGAAGTATTCAAATGTTGGCATCATTTCCTCTCATACTAGGCTCTGGTTTTTATTTTATCTGGCGGATGAAATTTGTTTCGAAGTATCGGTATATCTCATCGTTAGTCCTGACAATCATATATGGACTAAGTTTTATGTATGCGCTTCGGCAGTATACGATTAACAGAGAAGAGCGATTTCCATATTATAATCTCGCAAAAGGCTATCAAGCGCTTGTAAATGAAATCACGTCATTAAATCATCAATATAGTAAATTTGTTATTACTTCCCAATACGGACAACCCTATATATTTCTCCTCTTTTATATGAGTTATCCCCCATCGAACTTCCAGCATGAATTCACGCTAACTTCACCAAATGATGAGGGCATTTATGACGTATCGTCATTTAATAAATACATATTTGAAAAAAGCGACTGCCCGGTTGGTAAAATTGAACCTAATACCGTGTATGTTTGTAAAGGGGACAGAATTCCTGCGGATGCACAATTGTTAAAAACTATCAAATTTAATTCAAACGATGTCGCATTTCAAGTTATTACGTTCGATGATAAGTATGTTAAATCTCTTCCAAAATCTAACTAATCGATAACATTTCTTAATTCGATCTATCACTTTTCTTAACAAATAACTTAATGGCAGCATTGTTATTCGGAAAATAAATCTCACCTATCCCCTTCTCGTCATCTGCTGTTTCGCCTGCCGGAATAATGTACAAAGAGTTCTCGTCCAAATTATCTTTCTGATATTTCCAAATCAGATCTCGACGAAATACATATTTTTCATATTCTTCAACATGTTCATATCCAAACTCGTCAGGAAGATAAGTTCTAACTGCATTTGTATAAAAATCACTCGGGTTTACTTTATTATATAAAAGAAAATATATATAGGGCATACCGGTTGTATCAGATACAACAATATTCTGGAAACTGTTCGGATTTAAAGAATTTACATAACTAACAAGATTTTTCCAACCGTAATTCCATACATCAGCATTATTTTTCGGTATTTCAATATAATAGGCTTTCATTCCCGTCCAAATATTAATACTGTAAAGTAGAACAATCATCAATAATATATAAATATTAGTTCTTCGATTATGAGTTAATTGAGATAGCCTCGCAATTCCTAGCGAGACTAGAATAATTAACGGAATTACTACATTAAACGTACGATTACTTGAAGGAGTCATAAAGGTAAAAGCAGCCGGAAGTACAGAAACCAAAGTCCATCCCAGTAAGATATTTCGAAAATCTCCATTTAATTGGAGAAAAGCAACTAATCCTATTACAAGGAAAATACTATCGATCAAATATAGTTGACCCATTCCCGGTACGCGAAAAGGAGGAGCTTGGTCACCTTTTAAAAATAGGTATTGACCGTCAAAATGACTAAGATACCTACCAATTATTTCTTTTGCATACATACATATACGATTGTGGAAAAAGGGTGCTATGATTGGATTGGCATTTATACCATCTTCGGCAATTAATTCACGATTTTTCAAATTTACTCCCTGATCATAAAATACACTAACTGTTCGTGCCCTTCCGATCAAAACATCAGGATTTGATATCGACCCGATTAGAAGAGGTAATATCATT
>JBAYGQ010000017.1:0-13526 GCA_041666585.1 Bacteroidota bacterium | reverse complement strand
GAAGGATATGAGATCGGAATCAAGGCACAGCCTTTCAGAAGCGAAATCTTTACTTGGAGTACAACACTGAATTATTCAAGGAATTATAACCTTGTAACAAAGTTGCAGGTGAAACCCGAAGGCATGCCAACTACAGGCGATGAGTTCTACAACCTTAACGGTGGTTTTACAGGTATAATCAATGTTGCTATGGTTGGAAAACCTCTCGGCGTATTCCATGGTTACGGCTGGGCTCGTGAAAATAATGGTACCATCAAGTACACTACATGGGATCCGGTTAATCACGAAGTTGTAGGCGATTGGGGCGGTCTTAACTATGTTGGCGCACCGATTCTCGATGAACAACTTAAAGTAATCGGCGACCCGAATCCCGACTTTATGGTAAGTTGGCGTAATGACCTTGTATTTTTCAAAGACCTCACAATCAGCTTCCTGTTTGATGCTGTTATCGGCGGAGATGTCTGGAACGGTACAAAAGGTGCACTCTATAACTTCGGTACTGCAGGTGCTACAGCAGATAGGGCAGACCCGTGGAATGATGAAAACGGACATGCCGTTTATGATTATAGTGGCGTAATTAACGACCCGAATTTTGATGAGAGTAAAAAAGTAATAGCTAACAAGCAAGAAAAATATTGGACATACTACAACGGTTTCAATATAAATGAACCGCACATTGAAGACGGTTCGTTTGTAAAACTGAGAGAATTGACTCTTGAATACCGCTGGCACGGCTTGCAGGAATGGAATATCAGTTCCATCATCTTTAGTTTGTCAGCAAGAAACTTACTGACCATAACCAATTACAAAGGTTATGACCCGGAAGTCAATACATTCTCGCTTGCTGAAGGACGCGGTTACGATTACTTTACTCTGCCTCAGGTCAGGTCATTCCGTTTTGCAATTTCAGTAATTTATTAAGAGGAAATGCCCTATGAAACATAAAATAAAAAATATTAAAAGCAAACTTTTTGTATTAATTCCGGTAATACTTTTAATCGGAATTTTTATTCCCGGATGCGGTATTGACGAGACAATTAATAATTCTCCTAATGCCACCGACCAATCAAAAATAATGAATGAACAAGGTATGAAACGCCTTTTGATCGGTTTACAGGTTGCAGTGGCGGATTTTTATTCAGGCGACCGCTCAAGAATCTCAAGCATTTGGACATGGCAAATGTGTGCACCTAAAGGTCTAGGAAGACCTCAGCCAAATGCTTGGAATAGTTACTCAATGACTCAGGACGGACCTACTGACGATATGTGGAAAATAGCTTATAGGGGAGTTAAAATCGCAAATGATATAATTACTCTGACTCCTCAGGTAACCTTTCCATTAAATCAGACCGAAAACAGAAATACTTTAATCGGCATTGCAAAAACATATAAAGCTTTGTTATTCGGTGAGCTTGCCGCATTTTACGGTAGTATCCCGATTGAAGTGAACAGTATGAATCCTGCTCCGTTCGTAACTCAGAGAGAAGTTTATACAAAAGTTCAGCAACTTTTGGACGAAGCTTTGGCAAACTTTGCTTCGACAACTGCTATTAACCAGGATTTGAATTTTGCCGGTGACGGAGCAAAATGGATTGAAGCCGCTCATTCACTTAAAGCCAGATACCACCTTCACATGAAAGAGTACACTGAAGCATTGGCAGAAGCTAAACTTGGTATTAAAGCCTCTTCAGGCAACCTGTTTGGTATTTATACAGACAATGCCGGTGAATACTCACCATGGGGACACTGGACAAAGACTGAAGTCGGAGAACCGATTCGCGGTGAAATGACATTTGTCAATCTCTTAAAAAGTGAAGATCCCGATGCCAGTACACACAAGGACAGCAGGCTGTCTCAGTATTTTAATGCCGGCGGTGCTAATTTCTGGGGTTTTGCAGCCCATGCCGAAACTACCGCTGACACAAATGAAACTAATGCGGCAGTTACTGTTACTATGAACAAATACGGTAACTATGCCGACTATTTTCCGCTGATTTCTTATGAAGAAACTATATTGATTTCTGCGGAATCTAAAGCACAAAATAATGATGTCGCCGGTGCGGTATCAGATGTAAATATTATTCGCAGTGCTGCAGGTTTATCAAACTTTGCGGGTACTGACAAAACATTAACTATAACTGAAGTTCTAAAGCAGAAGAATCTTCAGTTATTCCTCGAAGGGCAGGTCTATCATGACATGCGTCGCACAGGCACTATGCCTGATCCTAAACCGGGTGTAAATTTGCGATGGATTTATTCCGAATCCGAGCTAAATGCAAACCCGAATGTTCCCGCAAACGACGACCAGCTGTGTAAATGGCTGTTAGCACCGGCTTATGGCGGGATTTAATCCCTGAAGCATTGAATTATAATTCATGAAAAAACCGCAGTATTTTTAGATACTGCGGTTTTTTTAGATGGAACCGTAACGGTAAAAACTCAGGATTTCAGCGAAGCCATACTCTCGTATCAGTTCTGAAATTACATTTCTTTTCGAGCCGTATTCATACAAAAATTCAAGCATACCTTGCTGTTGCCATAAATAATTTTGAGGTAGTTCCTTAAATCGCCGTGACAAAATGCCATACTTTACTATCGAAGGAGTTGACCAATACCAATGAAATAAATCAATTCTATTTTGCTCGTTCGCCAGACAAATTGAAATAGGAAGAATACAATTTAAAATTATTTCCCGGCGTAGATGTTCGCCTTCGTTGAAAATTCTTTTTCGAATAAAACTATTCATTAAAGTATGAATTTTAATCTCATTCTGTGCTTTAATATCTTCGAGATAGCTGAATAAATGCGAATTACCGATGTTATCAAGAAGTTCTGACAATTTTGAGCCGCTGTAAACAGGTCTTCGTGTTTTCGATAAATATCTTTCTAAAAAAACTTTTGTATAAATTTTTACTGAATTAAGTAAATCATTCGAAAAAAGAATTTTTTGTACATCAGCCGATTTGCGAAGCAGGCGAATCAAGGCGAAATGCTGGATTTCGTCTATTGACAGAACATCAGTAGGATTCTTACTAAAAGCATCAGGATTAAAATCTTTAAATACATCTTCTTCATTCAGAACCAGAACCTGATAATCGTAACTTTCTTTAAGATTGTCTTCAAAAACAATATGCAGAATCACGGAATCATAAGCTATGTCCTTATGGTGTTCATGCTGAATCCATTCTGAACTTTTTCTGTGAAATTCCGAATTGCCTACTCTTACTGCTCCGTCGAGAAGAATGGCTGTATCAATAAAATCTGGACCTGCATTAACGTTAATTCTGCCGGGAGACAAAACCTGCAATCGGTTACCTTTGCTCGTAGCACGGATAACTGACGGATCAGACAAAAGTTTGTGTACCGCTTTCTGTATTATGATTTCGGGAAAATTCTGCAATTTCATATATTACATAAAAGAAAGTTTATATTTATATGCTTTCTCTCTTGCTTTTTCAGCAAAATCAGTTTTTGTGGACGCAAAAATTATTGTTCTGGATACATTGATAATAGCAGGACCGCCTGCATTTGCTTTTAATGTCGCTTCCACACTTCCTCCCTGTGCTCCGACACCGGGAATCAGGAAAACACGGTTCGGAACCAACTGACGCAAATCATCTAATTCATCAGGATGGTTCGCACCAATAACATAACCCATATTTTTATAGTCTCCCCATCGTGAAGACTGGCTTACTACATGTTTATAAACCGGTTTATCCTGTGACTGTAGATGCTGAAAATTTGCTGAACCGGGATTGGATGTGAGGGCTAATAAAAACACCATTTTCTTCTTGTGTTCAAGAAACGGTTCAACAGAATCTTTCCCCATATAGGGATTTACCGTAACGGAGTCTGCACCGAAATAATCATAACAGCATTTTGCATAAGCGCTTGCTGTATTCGCAATATCGCCGCGCTTGGCATCAGCTATTTTTACGATGTTATCGGGTATTATATCAAAAGTTTTTTTCAAAATCTCATAGCCTTTAACACCGAACTGTTCATAAAAAGCAAAATTCAGTTTATAACAGCAAACCAGGTCTTTTGTAGCATCAATAATTTTTTTATTAAACTCAAAAATATTATCAACATTTGATTTCAGATGTTCCGGCATTCTGTTTAAATCACTGTCCAAACCGATACATAAAATCGAAGAATTCACTTGTTGTGCTTTTAAAAGCTTATCATAGACTAACATTATTTTTCTTTTCGATTATTGAACAAACATAATTTAAACGAATAACCTTTTCCTTAAAATAAATAATTTATCGCAAAGTTTTTTTAAATTCCTGATAGTGTCGGTATAGCATATTACTTTCTTTAGAAGGTGGAATATTGTATTGCTTCAACAGAGATATAATCTTATCGTATCTGTCCTGAGGCATGGGATGAGTTGAAAGAAGAAGTTTTAAATCGTTTTCATCGGCACTCACTTTTATTTTATCAAAAAAGAAAAGAATGGAACCGGGATACCATTTGGTAGAAAGCAAATATTTAAAAGAAAATTCGTCGGCTTCGTATTCGTTGTCTCTGCTGTTATTCATAAGCGATAAACCGGAAAACAGATTGGTAGCAAGAGAAGCGGTTTTACTTTTTTTAGTTTCTTTTACTATGGCATCCGATAGTACTTTCATACCCAAAGATTTTGTCATTCGAGAAGTAGCATGGCGGCATTCTGCATGGGCTATTTCGTGTGCAAGGATTCCGGCAAGAGTCGCTTCGTTATCTATAAATTTAAGCAAACCGGTATAAACATAGATGTATCCTCCGGGAGCGCAGAAGGCATTAATAACACTATCATTATTTATAACTTCTACTGTATAGACAAAAGTACCGCGATATTTAAGTTCAGGTGATTTAATTATTTCATTTACTATACTCTGTATAAAATTTTTTACTTCGTTATGTTTCAAAATAGGATATTCAGACGGATGAGATTTAATCTGTTCAGCAACGTCTTTTCCAAGGCGTAAATCCTCACTTGTAGGATAAACATTAATATTAAAACTACCGCAACTATAAAGTAAAATTGAGATAAGTAAAAGTAGTAAGCCGAAATAAATATTTTTTTTCATAACAAACAAAAAATATTAAAGTATAAAATTTTTGTAATAACAAATTCACGAAAAAATATGATTATTCAAAATGTTTCTTTAAAAATAATTCAAATAGTTCATTTCTGAAATCCGCCCAATCCTTTAATTCTTTTAATCAATGTTTCATATATTCAAAATTATTAATTATTAATTAGTAATTAGTAATTATAAAAGTCCTCTCTGTACAAAACTTGTGTAGCTGTCACCTGCAATTATCAGATGGTCAAGAACTTTAATTCCTACAATATTTCCGGCTTCCACAAGTTGCTTTGTAATTCCTATATCCTCCGGAGAAGGCTCCGGACTTCCTGAAGGATGATTGTGCATTAAAATAATCGAAGCCGCCGATTCGGAAATTGCAATTTTAAAAACTTCACGCGCATGAACGGTACTTCCGTTTAATGTTCCTTCACTAACCTGCACTTCGCGAATAATCTTATTGGCAGAACTTAGAAGCAAAGTATAAAATTTTTCTTTTTTTTCTCCGTGAAATTTTGGAATATAATAATTCGCAATATCAGCAGGAGTTCTAATATTTTTTTTGCTGGAGAACGGTTCGGCTTTAACACGCTTTGCAATTTCGAAAGCGGCTACAAGCTTAACAGCCTTTGCGGGTCCAAGACCTTTAGTCTTTTTTAATTCGCTCAAATCGCAGGATGCCAGATTAGATAAAGAACTGTATTTTTCAAGCAAATCTCTACCGGCATCCAATGCTGAAAATCCCTTAGTTCCGCTCGAAATCAAAATAGCAAGCAACTCAGCATCAGAAAGCGATTCAGAACCGTGAGTTGCCAACCTTTCGCGTGGTCTTTCATCCTGACGCCAATTACGGATAGGTGAAAATACTTTTTCAGAAATATCTGCTGATTCTTCTTTTTTATCTGCACCCATGATTAAATTCTAAATAAAAAAAAGAAAAAATAATTAAATTAATAAAGATTGTTTTATCCAATCTAGATAAGAAGCTTTTCCGGAATCAACAGCTACCGAAATAATTTCGGGAACTTCGTCCGGATGTAATTCCGTTATCCTTTTTTCAAGTTCATTGATTTTTGGCTCTGCAGTTTTAATGATTATCAAATACTCTGTTCTTTCATTTACGGCTCCCTGCCAGCCAAAAACAGATGAAACATTATGGATAACCGAACAACATGCGGCAAGGTTTTCGTTAACGAGTATCCTCGAAATCTGCAAAGCGCTGTCAGAGGTTTTGGCTGTTACAAAAACAATGCGAATTTCTTGTGCTTTTTCCATAGTTTTGCCTAAATTTAATGTTAATTATTTTGGATAATGTAAATTTAATAAAAAAATGATTGAATTAATAATATTTCACATGCACATCGTTGCCGTTATTTATGCTTTTACAAAAAATTGGCAGAAGCGGCGTTTACAAGACGGGATTTTAGCTGTCCTGTTAATCGGATTAATTTTCACCGTAGGTTGGGCTCTTACCAATCCACTTGCCCGTCTAATAATGGCAAAATCATGGGAATCGGTTTGGTTCAAACAGGATACATTATCGCTTCTTCTATTAGCTATACCGGAAGCGGCATTTTTTTATTATTTCTTTGTTAAAAACAGATAAGCATTTTTTTTTAAAAAAAGACTTTTGAGATGCCTAAAGAAACTATTGGACTTTTCCCGCTTAAACTCGTATTGTTTCCCGAGTCCTTCTTTCCTTTACACATTTTTGAAAATAAATTTATTGAGTTAATTAATAATAACATCGTTTACAAAACTCCTTTCGGAATTAATCTCCGGGTTGCATCAAGAACATACGATGTCGGTTGTTTGACAGAAGTAATCAATATTACAAAAAAATACGATGACGGCAGAATGGATATAGTTGTCCTGGGACTCAGCCGTTATAAAATTTACAACATACGAATCGGAGAGTCGGGATATTCCATCGGTGATGCCGAACCGTACGAAGATATACCTGATATAATCAATCCCGCTCTTCTGCTTAAATGTATTGAAACTTTTAATCTCATTTCAGATACGGTAACCAGTGTTAAAATCGAAAAAATATTTACTGCAAATCTAAAAACTTCTATTCCGTCATTTCTTATTGCTCAGAAAGCAGGACTTTCGAATATTCAGAAACAAGAACTACTAGAATCCAAAAGCGAAAATGAGAGATTATATATGCTATTAAAACATCTCGAAAACATACTTCCGATTGTTCGCGATTCTGAATTTTCCGCAAATCTAATCAAAAATGACGGATATATTCAATCAAAACAGTTCCCAAAATAATAAGGTGAATAGATGCATAGCGGGATTTTTCCAAAAATCATGGGTATTATAAATGTCACACCGGATTCTTTTTCCGACGGCGGATTTTTTTTCGAAAGAGAAAAAGCTATTGAACATGGTTTACAATTAATCGAAGAGGGTGCGGATATGATTGACATCGGAGGTGAAAGCACACGCCCGGGTTCTCTTCCGGTTTCCGAAGAAGAAGAATTAAACCGCGTGATTCCAGTTATAACAGGCATTTTAAAACATTATCCCGATGCTACGATTTCTATAGATACAACTAAACCTAAAGTCGCAAAAGAGTCAATTAAAAACGGAGCTAAAATAATTAACAATGTTTTCGGTATTTCTAAAAATGATGAACTTTGTGAAATTGCTTCCCGATACAATGCTACACTTATACTGATGCATATTCAGGGTTCTCCGAAAATTATGCAAGAGAATCCGGTTTACAACAATGTTGTCGAAGATGTTTTCAATGAACTGAATCAGGCAATTAAGCACGCTCGTTCAAAAGGTGTGAAAAATATAATCGGAGATGTCGGTATCGGATTCGGAAAAACTTTGGAGCATAATTTAGAACTGTTAAAAAATCATCAAACATTTACAAAACTCGGGGTTCCGCTTCTGCTCGGCATTTCAAGAAAGTCCTTTATCGGAAAAGTTCTTGGAATTGAAGCTTCTGAAGAAAGAGATATAGCTACAGCATTGTACCACTCTCTTTTACTCAAGGCAAAAGCTGATATTATTCGTGTCCATAATGTTAAATTGATTTCTATGTTAATGCAAATAAATAATTCAATAAATAATTGAGGCGGAAATGAAAAAAATAATTGTGCTCGGTGCGGGAATGGTCGGCAGGGCAATGGCTATTGACCTAAGTTCTAATTACATTGTTACATCTGTTGATTTGAACAAAGATAATCTTGATATGCTGAAAAGAAAAAAGATAAAAACTATTTGTGCTGATTTGAGTTCAGCAGAAGTCATCGCAAATTTAGTGAAAGACAACGACTTTGTTGTAGGTGCAGTACCCGGCTTCATGGGATTCGAAACTTTACGAAATGTAATTAAATCAGGAAAAGATGTCGTTGATATTTCCTTCTTCCCTGAAGATGCTTTCGAGTTGGACAGATTGGCAAAGAAACACAAAGTAACTGCTGTTGTTGACTGCGGGGTTGCTCCGGGTATGAGCAATCTGATTCTCGGTTATCACAACAAAAGAATGAAAGTAGAAAATTTTGAATTTATAGTCGGCGGACTGCCGTTAATTCGTGTATATCCCTTTCAGTATAAAGCACCATTTTCTCCTGTGGATGTAATCGAAGAATACACGCGACCCGCAAGGTTTATGGAGAACGGAAAAATTGTTGTCAAACCTGCTCTATCCGAACCCGAAAATTATAATTTTACAGAAGTTGGTACTTTAGTAGGATTCAATACAGACGGATTGCGCACACTACTAAAGACAATGAAGATTCCGAATATGAAAGAAAAGACTCTAAGATACCCGGGTTACCTTGAATTAATCAAGCTAATCAAAGACTGTGGATTTTTCGACACAAACGAAATTGAAATTAACGGAACAAAAATCAGACCTATTGATTTTTCTTCAAAAATACTATTCCCTCAATGGAAACTCGGAGAGTTCGAAGAAGAATTTACAGCTATGAGAATTTTAATTGAAGGAACAGAAAAAGGAAAAGAAAAAACTTATGTATATTCGCTTTTTGATATATATGATTCCGAAACAGAAACTTCTTCTATGGCAAGAACAACAGGATATTCCGCTACAGCAGTGGTAAATTTAATTCTGACCGATAAGTTCCGGAGGAATGGCGTTAACCCCCCTGAATATATAGGAGAAAGTGAAGTTTGTTTTAATTTTATTATGAATTATTTGAAGAAAAGAAAAATTTATTTTGAAAAAAATGAAATTATTTGAAAAATTTTTGAGACCTTTTGCCTTTTTATGTGTCTTTCTATTAAGAGGAAAATGCAAATTTTAAAAAAGTTTGATATTGAAGCCGATTTTCCGGAAAAAAAATTCACTTTAAGAGTGATAATGCGCAGTATAATTTTATTGGGTTCGTTCTTTTCAATATTGTTAATATCCTGTTGCGATACCTGCAATACCGGCGGTCCGGGGGACAACGATTACAGCGAAGATATTTTTTTCAGCGCTTTACCTGTCCGCTCAACCCAACCGAGTGTGTTTGCAGTGTCTCCTGACGGCAAAAATCTGAGAGAAGTTCTGAAAAACGGTATAATATACTCCTCTCCTTCATCCGGCTATAAAATAGCCTTATTAATGCAAGATGCTCAGGGTGATACGATTTTAGCCGTAGGAAGTACATTAAGCGATTCAGTGAGAACAATTTCTCTGAATAAGAAATATAAGAGAATATTCAATCCTGTCATATCGCAAAACGACAAATACATTGCGGTTGCAACCGATACAAAAGAATTGCTTATCGTAGCCAACGAAGTCTATACACAGTTTCCAAGCTACAATTATTGTGAAACTTCGGTTGCTTCGTTTTCACCGGATAGCAGATACCTTGCTTTTTACGAAGGAGACAGCCTGCAGTCGGCTTTAACGCTCAAAGTTGTTCTTTCCGATTACCCAAAGCAGGTGGTTTTTTCGAAAACATATCCTGACGGATTATCTCAGTGGAAAGGTGATGCTACAATAAGCTGGGCTTCGGACGGTTCGTTTTTCTGCTATGTAATCACTAATTCAGGCGACGGCTATGATTACATTATTGCAAATAAAATTGACGGTAGCGAAGTGTTCAGAATGCAGATAATCGGAATAGGAGCATCTCAGCCTGAAGTTTCTCCCGATAATGCTTCTGTGGCTTTTGCCGCAAAAGACGGGAATATATGGCGACGAACAATTTCGGACGGCAGAAGTTATAAAATAACTAATGTTGATTCAACTGAAGAATTTTGTGTATATCCTCAATGGACGCACGACGGGAAAAAAATTCTTTATTCACGGTTCGAAAAAACAGCGGTTATCGGTCATTTTGAAGGTACTCTGGAAATCTACAATCTGGAAACAAAACGAAATATGATTTTAGGAAATGATGTTTTCAGAGGATTTCAGATAAAAAAGTGAGTTTATTTTTTCAGTATAAAATGTACTGAAAACGCAGAATGGTTGCTCTTAATTAAATTAATTTAAAAAATATGGTAAAGAGACGCAACAAATATACTGACTTAGAGCTATTCCTTGCTTTAAAAAAAAGTAAGGCGGAAGCCGAGATGGCGTTTGCAGAAATATATGCTCGGTACTCTCACAGAGTTTTTGCTTATTGCCATAAAGTTTCGAGTACTCCGCAGGATGCTCAGGATTTGTTTCAGGATACTTTTACTAAATTTTTTAGTTCTGCGCAAACAAGAAACACTATCGGAAACATGTTCGGCTTTATATTGAAAATTTCCCGTAACATTCATCTTAATCAGAAAAGAGATAAAAAAATATTCGTAAATATAGATTCTCTTGAAATTGCAAATGCAGAATCGGACCCTAAGAGGCTCGAATTGAAGGAAGTACTGACACTTTCTCTTGAAATGCTTGAATTTGAATACCGCGAGGTATTTGTTCTGAGACATTATCAGGGACTTTCTTATACTGAAATTGCGGATATAACCGGACTCAGTATTCCGACTCTTAAAAACAGGTACTGGCGTGCTAAAGAAATGCTTAGAACAGCTTTAACACCTTATTTCGATAATATGTCAAACTAAAATAAATAAACAAAATGAATTATTCAAGGCTTATTCACGATTATCTGGACGGAGAACTTGACAATGTCAATCAAGACCTCTTGTTCTCGGAGCTTGCTCAGAATCAGGACTTAAGAATTGATTTCTCGCAACAGCTCCAAATGCAGACAGTGGCACGCAATGAGATGAACTCAATGGCTCCTCCTTTGGAAGCAACTAATGCAATCTTCTCCGGTCTGGGATTCACAATACCCTCGCAGGACTTCTTACGCAATGCGGGCTATGCCCGAAGAACTGCTATACTGGCGGCTTTTCTTGCTTTCTTTACCAAAAACGTTGCAGTTATTTCCGCTGTCTCTATTATAACATTGGCAACAGGTGCGGGTATTTATTTCGGTGTCTATAACCGTCCAGGTCACGATTTCTCTTCCAGAGACCATAATCTCCCTGTATCACATAAAGCTTCTCTGCCTTCTGTTCCGATAAGCAGTTCGGTAGAAACATCATTAAATAATAAATTATCTGCTTCTGAAAATTCTCAGAATAATTCAGCTTTGAATTCAAACCTGAACAAAAGAAGCATTTCTGCAACAGAAAAAAATTCTGCAAATGCTCACAATTACAGAAACACAATTAATTCTACACAAAACAGAAATAATGCAGAAAATACATTCGGTGAGAATAATCAGACAAATAATAATGCAACGACTTTAAATGTAGCTCCGGAAACTGAACAAAGCGGTTTGCTCAATCAATTTGCATCCCTCTTCTTTACGGAGAAACCCGCATATACAAGAGACAGAAGAAATTCCGCCTTCAAAAGAATGCCAAATTCTTCGATATTAGAAATCAACGCACCCTTTACTTCGGGCTTTGAAAGTACTTATTCCCGTGAATCTCTTGATGATACACAATGGCAGATTCAATTCAGAAGGACATCGAACCAATCTACTATTAATGTACCGGTTGTTAACAAAATGGATTGGAGAGAAAACTTAAGCTTAGGTGTTTTTTATAGACTCAGCTATTATAGATCTATTGCCGTTGAATTAGGCTACGAACGTTTTAGTCAGGATTTTACTTACAGCAAAAACGGCCAGAAATATCATTATTTGCAGGCACCGTTGCTTTTCTGGTTAGTTGGCACCTACAGACTCAATATGATGGATTTGGGTATCCCGAACACTTTGTATCCTTATGCACAAATTTCCGGAGGCGGAACAACAGTCGGACCACTTGTTAAAATTCAATCAGGTCTGACATTCTGTCCCGTAAATTTAATTAAATTCTCGGTAGGTCTCGAAGCCGGTGCTTTAGGATATAATGTTGACGGTGTTTACCGGGTTTCACCGAATTACGGGCTGACTATCGGCGGCGGTATTAGTTTTTAATTTGTTCAAGTATAATAGTGATTAACGCGAAAAAAGCTGTTTAGACCCCACCCGAACAGCTTTTTTCATTATTAAGGATTATTTCTCTATTTTTGCTTTTAGAATAAAAGTTCTTCTTAAAATAATCTTTACAATATGTTATGAAAATTAAATACTATTTTCGGTTACTTTCCGCACTCATTCTGCTTGCAGGATGCGAATGCGTCCCTGGAATTGACACGCCAAAAATAGTTGAACCTCAGAATTATTCAAAAATAAATATTATAAACGCCCTAACGGATTCCGACAAAATCAGCTTTCTGTCCAATGATGCAATTATTTTCGATACACTCGGCTACTCAAATTCAACAGCCGATTATAAAAAAATTCTATCGGGTACTAGCGGCTTTCAGGTATTAACCCTTCCCGATTCAACAATAGTTTTCAACTCATCATTTTACTTGGAAAACGAAAAATCATATTCAATGATAGTGTTCGGTAAAAAAACAAAAACAAGAATAATTCTGCTCGATGACATGCTACCTGCAAAAGATACATCGAAATTCTATATCCGCTTTGCAAACTGCACACAGACTTTCAGCGAAGTAAAATTTCAGTTAAACAATGCCGCATTCGAACAACAGGTATCATATAAATTTTATACAAATAATTTCGCACTATCCCCTGTTACAAGTTCAGTAAAAATTCTCGATACAAGCAACAATGTACTTGCGGAAATCCCTGTATATAATTTCCTTGCCAACCGGCTCTACACAATTGTTTTTCGAAATATCAAAACCTCAGGCGGACAGAAAAACGACTGTTTTATTTCAGTAAACAAACTGTAAATAATATTAATCAAAATTTTTCAAGAGACTCCCTTTTCTTTCATAATGAATAATTTTTGTTTAATTTATAATATATAATTTGCTTTTGCTCTCCCTTCTATTTATTGCAATTAATTACAATACCTATCGTCTTGAAAAATCATACTAAAATTCTAAGTTTGAAAAAATATGATTCAATTTCACCGATAAATTTTACACATAATTTTTATAAAAAG
>JBAYGQ010000016.1:0-13705 GCA_041666585.1 Bacteroidota bacterium | reverse complement strand
TTCTAAAACACATCCGGGTAGAGGATATTTAATCGGTATTGATTTGGATACTCTTACACTCTATCCTGTACTGAATGTGGACTTTTAATTTTTTATTTCATGAGTATTCAAAGGAATGAAATTAGTAAATAAATAACTTTTTGTACTTGATTCGCTTTGCGTGAACGAGTTTTTTTATTGCTAATTATAGCTGAATACTATTAAATTGATTACAAAATTATTAAACTATCTTTCAACATTATTCGTTTTTATTTCAAAAGATTTTATAATTTTATCTTCGGTGAAGAATGCACGCATTATACACACTCACAAAGGATGAACTCAATTATGAGTTCTTGGATAATTTAAAAAAAATGATTACAGGGAATGAAATTCAGATTTCAATTGAATCTTATGACGATACTCAATATCTAATGAAATCAGAGAAAAACCGGGAGCATTTGGCAAAAGCATTATACAATGTAGATAACAACATCAATATAGTTGAAGTTCCCTTTGAAGATATTTTAAAGGAAGCTAATGAAGAAAATTAAATTCGAGCATGAAGCTTTCAAAAACTATAACGAATGGGCAGATATTGACATCAAAATTTTCAGAAAAATCGCAAAGCTTATTGTTGAAATTCAAAAACAACCCTTTGAAGGTCTTGGAAAACCCGAACCTCTAAAACACGATTATCAGGGCTATTGGTCAAGGCATATCACTCATGAACATCGTTTAGTTTATAAAGTAACTGATGAAGAAATAATAGTAGTTTCCTGTAAATATCATTATTAATTTTACTTTTAAGATTGGATTTAATTTTTGAAGAAAATACAATCATGAAGTTACTTTTTTTAAAGATTACAATCCTACTTTTCTTATTGTTACAATGCTGTAACGATAAAACAACAAATCCCTTGCGTAACTCTTACCAATCTGTTACAATCGGCACACAGGTCTGGATGCTGAAAAATCTTGATGTTGACCATTACCGCAACGGAGACATAATACCTGAAGTGAAAGATCCCACTGAATGGTCGAATCTGTCAACCGGAGCCTGGTCTTACTGCAATGAAGATTCGGTAACAGACTCCATTTACGGAAAATTCTATAACTGGTATGCTGTTAACGACCCGCGAGGTCTGGCTCCCGAAGGATGGCATATTCCGAGTGATGAAGAATGGAAAACATTAGAAATTTATCTCGGTATGTCCCAATCAGAAGCGGACAAAGAAGGTTCGCGTGGTACAAACGAAGGCGGAAAACTAAAAGAAGCCGGAACAGTTCATTGGAAATACCCGAACATAGGAGCAACCAACGAAACAGGATTCACAGCCCTTCCCGGAGGATTTCATTATCCTAACGGTAATCATTATAATATCGGGATTTACTTCCAGTGCTGGACATCTACGGAACACTCCGCAACTTTTTCCTGGTTCAGAAACCTTGCCTACGGCTACTCAAATATATTCAGGGCTTATGACCACAAAGAGAACGGATTCTCAGTCCGTTGCATCAAAAACAATTAATGTTGAAAATTATGTTTCATTTTTTCCTTTTTTCGTTCCTCTATATATTATAATTTTTAGTTTGTAAAAAAAAGAAATCGTAAATTGAATTTATTTTTCATACTTGTTATTTTTTATGAGTTGGGATAGAGTAATCGGGCAGGAACGGATTAAAAAACTCCTGCAAAAAGCTGTAATTGATAATCGCTTGGCGCATGCCTACTGCTTTATCGGTAGCGACGGTGTGGGCAAGGATGCCGTTGCTATTGAACTGGCAAAAATCCTGAACTGCAAATCACCTGTCATAGAGGGTGATTCTATTGATTCATGCGGCGAATGTTCAAGTTGCCGGCAAGCCGCAGTACTTCAGCATACAAATATTCAGCTAGTGTTTTCACTTCCTACCGGTAAGAAAACAGATTCCAAAAAAGATGCACCTCTCGAAAGTCTATCGGATGAACAGATGGATGATGTAATTGAACAAATTGCAGTAAAAGCTGAAAACCCTTATCATAAAATTTCGGTTCAGGATGCAAACACAATTAAAATAGCTCAAGTAAGAGAATTACGGAAATCTCTTGCCATGGCGGGGATTCAGCAGGGAAAGCGTTGTCTGATTATGTCACGAGCTGATGAGATGACTGCGGAAGCGTCAAATTCTTTATTAAAAACTTTGGAAGAGCCTCACGATAATGTCCTTTTGATTATTACAACTTCGAGGCAAGAATCAATTCTTCCGACTATTTTATCACGATGCCAAAGGATAAAGTTTGACCCGATAAGTGAAAGTGATATTGCTACTGCTATCAAGAAAATGAAATATTTGACCGATACGGAAGCAAGATTAGTAGCGGCGTTCGCACAGGGTTCTATCACCCGTGCATGGGACTTTTTAGATGAGGATATGAAGCAGGCAAGGGAAGATGCTGTTAGCTTACTCAGGGCTTCATTAAAGAAAAATAATTACAGACTTGAATTTTCAGAAATGCTTGAATCAATAATTAAAGGTAAGGATAAAAAAGGAATAGAGGTTTTTCTCGGTATTTTACTTCTCTGGTTCCGTGATGTTGTTTCTTATGCAAAAAACGGCTCTGAGGATTTTATTATTAATTCAGACCAAACAGAAACTATTAAAAAATTTGCAGAAGGATATTCAGGGAAAGACTTGACAGCCTTGATTGACGAAGTGGAAAAATCTATTTCACAGATAAGAAAAAACGTGAACGTTCAATTAATAATGATGAGACAATTTTTGAATTTCAGAAAAATATTATTAACTTAGAAAGGCAAAATTGTAATTAATATATTTTTTAATTAGAAAAGAGTTTTATTATTTTGCACTTTATAAATTACTACGGATTTTTTTTGTAGTAAGAATTGTTGTTTTTATTTATAGTTTACTAAGTAATTTCGATTATACCGAAACTACTTTTATTGAAAGTTTTATATTCGAGCAATAGTTTGTTGCCGGCAGGTTAATTAAGAACTGTAGGTACAAAAAGAACTTTTAGCTATTCAATCTAAACGGAAGAATAATGAATTTTGATATATCAGTAAATAATCAATCGTCTGATGTTGAAGAAATAACAGACGAAGACCAGAAACCTCCTACAAACGAGAACCCATACGGTACTGCAGAACCGATTATGGAATTAACAAAAAATTGCCCATGTACAGCAATTATTGATAAAGATTACACAAAGGAATTTAATAATTCAAATATTAAATACTGTAACTGCTATGATGGCATCCCTGAATTTGTTGAAGTATTGTTTAAGTGCAAACGTAAAAACATTTTCAAAAATTCCAACCAATTAAAATTTCAGTACGGAGAAATCGTTGTTGTCGAGGTCGAAAACGGTCTGGATATCGGAACTGTTTCGGCATGCGGTCGTGCTGCGGACGATAAATTAAGAACTAATTATAACAATAGTCTGAATATTAATCTTAAGGTACTTCGCCATGCTACAAAGGATGACTATGAAAAACACATGAATAATCTCGAAGATGATAAGTATGTCACCCAAAAAGCAAAGGAGATGATTCTAAAGTATGACTTTGAAATGAAGATTACAGATGCTGAGTGGCAGTACGACCATCAAAGGCTTACAATTTATTTTACCGCACCCTCGCGGATTGATTTCAGGGAATTAGTCAAAGAACTTGCACGAACATTCAAGACTCGTATAGAATTGCGTCAAATCAGCACCAGAGAAGAAGCAAAACGTATGGGAGGTATGGGTTCATGCGGCAGAGTACTTTGTTGCTCTACCTTCAGTTGTGATTTTAATCACGTAACTTTAGAGCATGCAAGGACTCAGCAACTTTCGAACAACGTTGCAAAATTAAGCGGTTATTGCGGACGATTAAAATGCTGTCTTCTTTATGAATATAATAATTATGTAGAAGCCTTCAAAAGATATCCTCCACTTAATTCGCAGCTTGTTATGCCGGAGGGATTGGCAAGAATAATAAAAGCAGATGTTTTCAAAGATATATTTTACCTCTATATAGAAAGTGTGAGTATTTATAAGACGATTACTCTTGCAGAGGTTGAAGAACTGATGAATTCCGGGCGATTGGTTGTACCGAAAGATGAAATCGCACCTCTTCCGGTTGACTTCGATGAAAATCTTGAAGAATTGAAGAAATTAGAGGAGAATTAATCCGAATATTCTTTTGGTAACTGAACTGTAAAAATAGTTCCTTTGTTTAGTTCTGATGAAAAAGAAATTGTTCCTTTTAAAATATCTACACTGTTTTTTACAATGGATAATCCTAATCCTGTACCTGGAATTGTCCCTACATTTCTAAAGCGATGGAACGGGTGGAAGATATAATTTTGCTCTTCACCGGGTATTCCGATTCCAAAATCAATAATATGAAATTTTACAGAATCGGTATCATCAAAAAGTTCGAGTCTTACTATTGATTTTTCTTTCGAATATTTACATGCATTTGATAAGAGATTTGTCAGGATTTGATGCATCAACTTGAAATCGGAGTAAAAAAGACAGTTACTTTTCTGATAGATAAACTCGATAGGATGTACGTTATTATCAACGTTTTTAATTTCTGCAATAATATCATGACCGAGTTTAACTAAATCAATTTCTTCGGTATTGGTACTGATTTTTCCTATTTCCGCTTTTCCTATTGCGAGAATATCCTCAAGCATTTTTGTCATGTATTTAACAGAAGTTTGGATCTTATTCAGATGATTTACGAAACTATCTTTGCTCCGTAAATCGAAGTACTTTTCGAGTAAATAGGTAGAGGACAAAATAACAGTAAGGGGAGTTCGGTATTCATGAGAAACCATAGAAATAAAGCGGGATTTCATTTCATTCAGTTCCCGTTCTTTCTTTAGTGAGTACTCTAATTCGGACTTAGCTTTGTGAATTTCGACCCACATTTTATTCCGCTCGTCAATTTCGTATTTGAGTTCTTCAAGTACATCTTCCAATTGAATAGTCCGCTCAATGACACGTTTTTCGAGGTCTTCAGTAAGTTTTTGCAGTTCAACCTGATTTTTTTTCCGCTCGGATATATCGTTCCAAATAGTAAAAAGTATTTGCCGCCCTCCTATTGGAAGAGCCGTCAGAGACACCTCGACCCAAAAATCTTCGCCGACAAGGTTTCGGTGCATCCATTCAAATTGCATAGAACCTTGCTGGAAAGCTAATTGTATCATATCATTTGCTTTTGTAGTAGAGAGCTGACCATCAGGTTGAAATTCCGGAGAAAACAAAGAGGGGTGTTTACCAAGCATGGCTTCTTTATTTTTGGTTTTCATCATCCTGAGCGTAGCATTATTACAATCAGTGAACATTTCTCCGTCCAGCAAAAGCATGGCTTCCGCTGAATGTTCGAACAAAGTTCTGAATTTCAGTTCACTTTCAAGCAGTGCATTTTCAAATAATTTGCGTGATGTAATATTTTCGATTATTCCCTGAATAAAATCAATCTTATCTGATTCGTTTCGGAAGAAAGCCTGCCCTGTAATTCTCACCCAGATTTCATTATTATCTTTTGTTTTGAACTTTACTTCTTTAATTGATTTTTCTCCGAGTTTCATTTTTCTGATATAATCAATTCTATCTTTCGGATTAATGAACATATCCTGAGCATTCACATTTGATAATTGATTTGTATCGTCATAACCCAGAATTTCGGCAAGAGCTGAATTAACAAATAAAATTTTACCGTCCTCTGTAATTCTGTAAACACCTACCGGAAGCTCGTCGGTAAGAGTACGGTATTTTTTTTCGCTTTCCTTTAAATCATTTTCAATTTTTATTCTTTCTGAAATATCGCGTGCAAGTCCCGTTGTACCGATAATTTCATTGTTATCGTTGAAAACAGGAGCTTTAAAGGTTTCAAGAATTTTTTGGGTTCCGTCGTGCTCTTCAATTATTTCTTCAACATAAAAGTGATTAGCAGTATCAATAACAAGTTTGTCGTCTTTTCGGTACTTATCGGCAAAAAAAGGTTTTGTAAAATCGTAATCTGTTTTTCCTTTAATATCATCAACTGCAACACCGAAAGACTTAGCAAACATTTTATTTGCTATTACATATTTGCTATCAATATCCTTTAGCCATGCGAGGTACGGGATATTATCGAGAACTGCGTACATCTGTGCAAGAACTTCTTTGAATTTTTTTTCTGCTTTTTCACGACCTTCAATTTCGAATTCAAGTTGTTCGATAATATCTGTTAATTCTGAAGTTCCGAGTTCAATTCTACTATCGGTCTGAGGTTTTATTTTTTTATCTGAAAGGTGCTGAGTACTATCTGAGTTGTTAATAGATTTACTGACAAGTTTAGAATGTTTTTGGGTGTTTTTATAATTATCATATTCTTCTTGCAAACCTGAAAGACTTCGATTAAGGTCTTCTATTTCACTTATAAGCTGAGCCTTAGTTTTATGTGTATCCTTCATATTTTGCATTTAATGAGTAAAATTTAGGCGGTAATTAGCCTTCAGTTGAAAATTTATTTTGTGTTCCGTCAATTTTAATCGGATAATTTCCGTTGAAACAAGCTGTGCAGTAACCGACCCCTTCATCGGAAGGAACAGATTCCAATAATTTTTCTATACTAAGATAATGCAGAGAATCTACACCGAATGCTTCTCCGATTTCCTTCTCATTTTTGTAATGATTTGCAATCAGTTCTTCTTTGCTTGGGAAGTCCATACCATAATAGCAGGGGTATTTAATAGGAGGCGATGTTATCCTTAAGTGTATCTGCTTGGGATGTGCTTCTTTGATTAATTTTACTAGCGATTTGGAAGTTGTACCGCGTACAATGGAATCGTCCACTACTACAATATTCCTGCCTTCTATCACACCTTTAACCGGATTGAATTTTACCTTTACCTTAAACTCTCTGTTATCCTGCCCCGGTGCGATAAAAGTTCGTCCAACATAATGGCTTCGGATTAAACCGATTTCAAATCGTGTCGGTCCTGAAATTTTATTATTGATATTTACAAATCCGAGAGTAGCCGTATTACCGCTGTCAGGAACGGCAAATGCATTTATTTTTTCATCCTGAACAGGACGTACGGGACTTTCTTCTGCAAGTTTCTTACCGAGTTTTCTACGGACTTTGTCAACATTATGACCGAAAATTTTACTGTCCGGACGAGAAAAGTAAATATATTCAAAAATGCAATGATGCGAAGTCGGTGTTTCTTCCTGAATTTTATAGGACTCCATCTCACCTGTCTCGACTGTTTTGCGGTTGATTACAACAATCTCGTTGTTGTGAACCGAACGCACATACTCGGCACTTATAATATCGAATGCACAGGTTTCGGACGCAACAATATAAGAGTACTCACCGTTAACCTTCAGCCTGCCTATGCTGAGAGGACGTACACCGTGAGGGTCTCTTACCGCTATCAAGGAGTCTTCGGTCAGTATAACAAGTGAATAAGCTCCTTTTGCAAGATTCAGAGCCTCATGTATTTTATCTATTATTGTTTCTTTTTTACTTCGTGCAATCAGATGCATAAACAATTCTGTATCGGAAGTTGTCTGAAAAATAGCTCCTTCTTCCTGAAGTTGTTTCCACAGAACAGTAGTATTTGTCAGGTTTCCGTTATGTGATAAGGCAAGGATACCGCTGTTGTAGCGCATTGTGAAAGGCTGAATATTTGCTCTTTTCGACGAGCCTGTTGTAGAGTAACGGTTGTGTCCTATTGCAGAATCCCCAATCAGCACATCCGTTAGAACTTTCGGGTCGCTGAAAACATCTAGTACAAGACCTTCGCCTCGTGTATAAGCAAACTTCTTTTTATTTGTTTCCTTATCAAGATAAAACGAAGTAATACCTGCCGCTTCCTGCCCTCGGTGCTGGAGAGAATGCAGTGCATAATAAGTCATTATTGAAGCCTGCGGATGGTTGAAAACCCCTACTACACCGCAGTTAGAGCGGGGTTTATCTATTTCTATTACAGGTTTTCGATTTTGCATTTTGCTGTTTCTAAAATAAAATTTATAAAAAAGTAAAATTAAGGAAATTTTACCAATTATTTTGATTTTTCTTGTCTGAATCAAGTAAATGCCGAGATGTAATATATAAACGAATAATAAGATAAAATAATTTAATTCTAATGTAACTTTTCGTAAATTACATTGTTATTATTTTAAATCTAAACGAAAAATAAATAAACCGCAACAACAGTCAAAAAAAAGCATTTTGAAATAAACGAAATAGAAATAAATTTCTGAAAAATAAATTGTTAAGAAATTCAAAATGTTTAAGAAAATAATATCATTTGCTTTATTTGGTATCCTGATTTTTTCTCATATCAAGCTACTTGCTTCAAATAATATCTATTGGTATATGGGTGGAAGACCTATAAAAGGTCAAATATGCCATGCTTCAATTTTTAGCGAAAAGAATATGATGATAACAATTAGTGATTGTGAAGATTATAAAATCAGGATATTTGACTTAAAAAAACTAAATTTAATTAATATTATACCAATAGATTCAAATGAAGAAACAATTGCATCGCCTGATGGAAACTATCTTTTCAATACAGATAATACCACACATATAAATATATTTAATTTTGAATCAGGTGAATTATTGTATTCAATTGATACCGCTAATATCGGAAACCGCTGTACTTATGAATTTTCCCAAAATTGCAAATATTTCATAAAAAAAATCGACTCAAATCTACTTATATACAGTCTGCAAAACGGTGCATTATTTAAAAAAATATCCTTCGGTATAAATATTGGAGAAATTATAGATACAAATGCAAATATAAGTTATGTCGATATACTTGGTAAACTGATAAAATTTAATGTTGTTACCGGTCAGAGGCTTATGGATACAATTATCTATCCTGAAATAATATATGATCCGCCAAATGAGGATAGTGCCGCATTCTATGGGTATTGTAAGTTATCGAAAAGTGAAAACCTTTTATTAATTATAAACATGCTGACTCACAATTTAAAAGTATATGATTTTAATAAAAAGAATATAATTTCCGATTTTAACTATAATGATTCGATTATTACATTTTTTTACTTTTCTGCAGACGAATCTAGTTTAATGTATTGTTCTACTGATAATTCACCCGTTATTATTCGTAATCTCCTTTCCGGAGATACAGTTAAAATTATTGATGATATTTCTTACATGTTTTTCCCTTCAAATTCATTTAATGAGATATATAAATCTACATTAGACGGAAGATATTTAAATATTTCATATTGGAATGATGAAATATATGATTTTTATGATATTCAAGAACGAGAACAACACCCGATTATCTGTAATATGGGTGAAATTTTAAAAACTGCATTTTCAAAAGATAACAAATTCTTATACACATATGAAAAAAATGAGAAATATCTTAGAATTCAAGCATATGATATTGCAAAAAAGAAACGTGTGTGGGTAACAGACAAAATAATTAATGATTATTATAGCTTTGATTTGTATCCTTATGCATTGTCTTCAACCGGAAAATTCATTGCTGTTACATATACAAGCTCAAGGTCTATAATGTTTCCAATAGTTGTATATTCTTTGTTTGACAGTACATCCGGTAGATATAAATATAAATTCTATGGACATAGAGAGCCTATAACAAGTATTAGCTTTTCTGATGATGAAAAGTTAATTGCAAGTGCTGATAGTAAAGGAACTGTTAATATATGGGATTTTGAGAAAGATTCTCTAATCAAAGAAATTTCAACAAGTGAAGAAGAAATTTTCTCTATCAAATTTATTAATAATGATGAGATCCAATTTACCTGTAAATCAGGTAATCAGAGTTGGAGTATTGCAGAAAGTAAAAGAATTGACAAATTTGCTGTACCAATAGATTTTAATTTATCAAAGGATGATTGGACTTATTATCCTAACTTTCCTGTTGTTTACTCAAACGACGGCACCTATTGTGCTTATGCCTGGCAAAAAAATGGAGTTAATGTTTACAACACAAAAACAAACGATACAATAGGTAGGTTTGACACAGGTGAAGTATTGGCTCTTGCCTTTTCAGATGATAACAAATATCTGGTTACTTCCTACAAAAACGTGAACTACATTAAGATTTGGGATTTTCTGAATAAGAAAGAACTTGCAAGATACGATTACAACCCATTTTTAAAAGTATGGCATCATTTAGAGCAGGATTCAATGTGGGCTCCGTTAGAAGCACTTTCATTTTCGCATGACGGCAAATACATAACAGGCGGCAACTATGACGGCTCTGTGATTATCTGGGAGAACACACTCACAGGTGTTAAGGATGTCCCAAATACAAACAACAATTTTGAGATTTATCCGAATCCGGCAAACAACACATTCAGACTAAAGTATAACAGCGATGTTGAAACGCAGGTACAGCTTAGCATTTATGATTATCTCGGTAACGAAGTGTTGAGTTTATCTGAGCCATGCGTTGCAGGTGCTAATGAGAAAACTGTTGATTGCAGTCGTCTTGCAACAGGCTATTATCTTGTAAAGGTGCGTTGCGGTACCGATGTGCAGACGCAGGGGTTAGTTATTTTGAAATAAAATAAATTATTAATAATACAAATTTATTTTTTTTATTAAATATTATTTTATTATTTTTGCCTAAGCACGTATTTTTTATATACTTTAAGGGGTTATGAAATATATTTGTCCAATTTTTGTTTTCTTTACTTTTTTTTGTTCAAGTTATTTAAACTCACAAGAAAATGAAGACATAATCCAACATTATTATAAATCAAGTCATGCTTTGTTAATTGGATGTTCAGATTATAATAACGGATTAAAAAAACTACCGGGGGTAAAAGAAGATATTCAAAAAATCAAAGAAGCATTGATAAGACACGGATTTGAAATAATAATAATTGAAAATCCAAACTCTCTTGAATTGGAAAAATCAATTAAAGATTTTATTAATAAATATGGTTTACAGCCAGAAAATCGTCTTCTCATATTTTATGCCGGACATGGACATACTCTCCAAATGACTTATGGTGAAACCATGGGATATATTATACCGGTTGATGTGCCAAATCCACTAAATAACCAGCAAGAGTTTTTAGAAAAAGCTGTTCCAATGGAGCGAATCGAACTTTTTGCCAAGCAAATCCAGTCAAAACATGCACTTTTTGTATTTGATGCCTGCTTTGCAGGAACAATATTCTCAATTAACCGGGATATTTCGCCAAGCATGGAATTTAAAATTAATCAACCTGTTAGACAATTTATAACTTCGGGAAGTGAGAATGAATCTGTTCCTGATAAAAGTATCTTTTGTCAACTCTTTATTAGTGGAATTAACGGTGATGCCGATTTAAATAAAGACGGTTATGTTACTGGAACGGAATTGGGTGAATATCTTCAGGAAAATGTTATTAATTACTCAACAAATTTTCAGCATCCAAAATATGGTAAAATAAGACACCCTAAACACGATAAAGGTGATTTTATTTTCAAAAATGTTAATAATAATATTTCAAATATTCAAAGTAATATGTCTGAAATTTCAGAAAAAAATAATGTCAGAAATACTGATATTAATGTCTTCCCTTTAAAATTTCTCAATAATGATTTTCTTAATTTTGCACCATTAGTAACTTCAGACCGTAAAACTATTTTATTTGTGTCAAACCGACCAGGCAGTAAATTAAATAAAAAAGGATACCCATCTTTTGATATTTGGTGTGTCAAAAAGGAAAAAATATTTGACACAACATTTTCTGAACCTATTAATTTTGAGAGTTTAAATTCTGAATATGATGAAGGTGCCGGTACAATTGCTACCGATGGGACCACTTTTTATTTCTCAATAGATGGGGGAACGGACCAAATGGGTGCCAGTGATATTTATTTCAGCAGACTTGAAGGTAGTGCGTTTTCTAAGCCAGTAAATCTTGGTCCAAATGTTAATTCCCCATATAAAGATTTTAATCCTTCGATTAGTTCTGACCAAATGAGATTATACTTTACATCGAACAGGCCAGGACCTAATGGTCCGAAAAACATGGATATCTGGTATTCTGATTATGATACTACCATTGGAGATTGGAAACCTGCTCAAAATTTACGAGAAATAAATACTAAGGGTCGTGAATTTTCATCTTATATTGGCGCTGATAATTTAACTTTATTTTTTACGTCAGATAGTATTAAACCTAACATTGGTGGATTGGATTTTTATTGTGCCAGATATGATTATTATACAAAAACCTTTTCAAAGCCCGTGAATCTTGGTCAACCATTTAATACTGCAGAAGATGATTTGTATTTATCAATTCCTCCTACAGGGGATATTATATATATATCATCAAAAAGAAATGATATTGATGATATTCAGAGTAGGATAAATATATTTATGATTTATATGAAAGATTTGAAAAAATAGTTAAGTATGGAAAACAATGGAAAATTTAGTCCATAGTTATTGAGAGAGGTTATAATGTTTTAAATCAATCTTTCCCGGCTTCTAAAAAGTCTTTACTCTGTCTGTAATATATATTCGGTTTGATTCTTTCCTTTCAACGAAGTTCTTGTATATTTCTTTCTCCTTTGAATCTTTCAAGTACGATTCTAATCTTTTCCTCTGCATTTTACCTTGTTAACCTATTCCTAATAATTCCTCAGAGCTTACTTTGTGCACCAGTTCACCCTTGTTACTATGCTCATGATTAGTAACCTCACTTCTTTTTATCCGTAAATTCTGACACCTTAAAAAGTCATTGTTAATATTTTTAAACCGTTTTCTTTCTGTTTTACTTCATTCTTTATATTTTTGCTTCGCTGTTCTTTGAATAGTTCTTATTTCCCCATTTTTCAAAGGGGGATTAAGGGGGTTTCTCTTCCTTCTTAAACTCTGCGAAACTCAATCTTAACTCAGCGACCTTTGCGTTTAAATCTTAATAAGAGTCTTACCACAAAGTTTTACACAAAGTATCGCAAAGTAAAAAAAATACAAATTACTTTACGAACTTTAAATACTTTACAAACTTTATAAACTTTACGAACTTTACGAACTCAAAAATTAAATTCGCATAAATCTTATTAAAAATTATAATTTATTTATTAAGTTTGCTTTTCTGTAACCATAAAATTTCGACGGAGTTAAGAATGAGGAAATGGCGTATCGAAGATTCCACTGAACTGTACAACATAAACGGTTGGGGTGCGGGCTATTTCGGTATCAATGATAAAGGACATGTTTTTACTGCACCGCAACTTGACGGCAAGCAGATAGATTTAAAAGAATTGATTGACGAGCTTCAGGTAAGGGATGTATCTCTTCCTGTTCTTCTCAGGTTTCCAGATATTCTCGATAATAGAATAGAAGCCATTTCAAGTTGTTTTGAGAAAGCGGCACAGGAATACGATTTCAAAGGCAAATATTATACTATTTATCCTATCAAAGTAAATCAGGTTCTCCCCGTTGTTGAAGAAATAATGAGGCACGGACGCAAATTCAATATAGGTCTCGAAGCCGGCTCCAAACCTGAACTCCACGCTGTCCTTGCCATAACAAGCAATCCGGAAGCTCTGATTATCTGCAACGGATACAAAGATGAAGACTTCGTTGAACTGGCTCTGCTGGCTCAGAAAATGGGAAAGCAGATTTTTCTTGTAGTAGAAAAACTGAATGAATTAAAGCTGATTATAAATGTATCGAAACGTTTAAAAGTACGTCCGAATATCGGAATACGTATTAA
>JBAYGQ010000015.1:0-13757 GCA_041666585.1 Bacteroidota bacterium | reverse complement strand
TAAATGCGGAATCGAATATTATCTGACTCAACTGATGCAAACTATTCTTTACGGAAACACTGTCCAGATGCAGATTCCTGTGATTATGAAAATAATTTTTTTCGTAATCAATCCAGCGGTTCAACTCAGCCAGAAAGTATTGTCTGATATTTTTATCAATTTTAATATCTGAAATAAGATTTTTTACTTTTACGAAATCTTTAATCTCAGGTAATGTGATTTTACTTTTTTCAACATGGATTTTTATTTCATTTTCGAACATAGATATACCTTTTTTTATCAGGAATCATCAATAAATTCTTATCCGAATAATTCCGAAAGTACAAGAGAAATTCTTTCGGCAGGGAGAAGATTAATCTTATAATTTCCTGAAGATTTTTTTGCGCTTATCTGCGGCAAAATTATTTTTTCAAAACCTAATTTTTGTGCTTCGGAAATTCTCTGGTCAATTGCAGATACTCCACGGACTTCTCCCGTCAATCCGATTTCACCGATAATTACAGTATTCGGATTAATAGGTTTATCCTTCAGAGAGCTTACTAACGCAACTGCAACCCCAAGGTCAATAGACGGGTCGCTCAGATAAATACCGCCTGCTACGTTTACAAAAATATCGCTCTGTCCGAACCGAAGCCCCATTCTTTTTTCGAGAACGGCAAGAATCATGTGTAGTCTTCTTATGTCGAATCCTGTAACGGTTCGTTGCGGAACGCTGTAATTGGACTGCGAAACCAATGCCTGCACTTCGAGTAGTACCGGTCTTGTGCCTTCGATAGCGGCAACAATTGCAATGCCGGAATCCTCTCCCGTTCTGTGAGCGAGGAAAAGTTCCGAAGGATTCAATACCTCATGCAAACCGTTTTCGTTCATTTCAAAAATACCTAACTCATTCGTAGAACCGAAACGGTTTTTGACTGCACGCAAAATTCTGTATGAATAAGTTTTTTCACCTTCGAACTGCAATACGGTATCAACCATGTGCTCCAGAATTTTCGGTCCGGCAATTACGCCTTCCTTAGTTACGTGTCCGATTATAAAAATCGGTTTGTTGGAGCGCTTTGCAATTTGCATTAGTATAGAAGCACACTCACGCACCTGCACGATACTACCCGGCGTGGAATCGGCTTTATTTGTATAAACTGACTGAATCGAATCCACAACGACAACTCCTGTTTCCGTGCCGTTGATAACATTTTCTATTTCTTCTACATTTGTCTCGCTGAGTAACATCATATCGTCGGACATACCCGAAAGCCTCTGTGAACGGTACTTTACCTGCTGAAGAGATTCTTCTCCCGTTACATATAAGGGTGAGTATTCACTGAGTCCGCCGCACATCTGAAGCATCAGAGTTGATTTGCCTATGCCCGGGTCACCTCCTACTAAAATAATTGAACCCGGGATAACTCCTCCACCGAGCACTCTGTCCAATTCAGAAATTCCCGTTCGGAAGCGGAATTCCGCATCTGAGGAAATTGAGCCGAGTGTTACAAGTTCGGACTTATTGGCTTTCTGAACAGTTGACCTTTTTGCATCAGCGGCAACGATTTCTTCAACGAAAGAGCCCCATGCATTACATACGTTACAGCGTCCCTGCCAGCGTTGTGACTGGGCTCCGCATTTCTGGCACATAAAAACGGTTTTCTCTTTCATAAAATTCAGACCCGGTTGTATATCAGTTTTGCAATCTTTAATTTATTGAGTTAGCAAATTAAAAAAATATATTATATTTTATACTTTTTTTTACTATGTTTGAGAATAATATTTACAATTCTATTAAATTAATTTCTTAATGAGGATAATATGTACAGAACTATTCAGGATTTTGTAAAAAGCTGGACTGAGGAATCTGCTTCCACTCTAAAATTATTTAAAAATTTAAAAGACGATTCTTTAAATCACCTTGCTTACGAGGGCGGAAGAACTATCGGGGATATTGCATGGCATATTGTGGTAACTGCAGGCGAGATGCCAAAATCTGCAGGGCTGGAAGCGGTTACTCCTACCGAGCATGAAGATACTCCCGTACAGGTTCAAACTTATTTAGATACTTACCTGAAGGCAAGTAAAAATGTAATTGATGAAGTCGGTACTAAATGGAATGACGCTATGCTTGATGAAGAAATCGAGCTGTACGGCGAGAAATGGAAACGAGGTTACCTGCTCGATGCATTGATTAAGCATCAGGCTCATCATCGCGGACAACTCATGATTTTAATGCGTCAGGCGAATCTGAATGTCATCGGTGTTTACGGACCATCTAAGGAAGAGTGGGCAAGCTACGGAATGCCGGCTCAGAAGTAAGACAGTTTATAAAGTTTATAAAGTTTGTAAAGTAAAAAGATAAAAATAAATGCTGAATTCTGAATGCTGAATTCTGAATTGAAGAAGCGGAAACCTCTTTATTCTACCTTATCAAAGGGGGGTGTCGGCTTTTTGAATATTGAATATCGAACATTGAATATTGAATTTTGAAGTGAAGAAAAATAAATGAAAAATATATTTGCTCTTACACCCTTTTTCAAAGGGGGCAGAGGGTTTCCCTTGAACTTTGCGAAACTCAATCCTGACTTAGCGTACTTTGCGTGGAAATCTTTTTAAGAACCTAACCGCAAAGGTCGCAGAGTAAGACGCAGAGTAACGCAGAGAGGAAACAGTAAAATTATTATGAAAAAAACATTTACATTATTTTCCTTAATACTTGCTTTTCTGCTGATTGCTACTATATGCTTTGCCCAAACAGGTGTATGGGAAGAACTGCACCCTACAAATTCACCTTCACCGAGATGCGACTTTTGGATGTCAGAAATTGGTGAAGGGAAAGCTATTCTTTTTGGAGGATGGGGTCATGATTATGTTAACTATGACGAAACCTGGATTTTTGATTATCGAGAAAATACATGGACACAAATCAATTGTAATGTTCACCCTAGTAAAAGATATGACCTAAGATTGGCAAGAATAACAAAAAACAAAGTATTGTTATTCGGAGGATTGTATGAAAGTGATTATTATAATGACACTTGGATTTTTGATTTAGATTCTCTAAAATGGACGGAAATAACACCTCAGAAAATTCCAAATCGTAGAAGAAGCCATAGCCTAACACAGCTTTCAGAAGGTAAAGTTGTGTTATTTGGTGGGGACACTATTGTTGCAAACTATGCTAGTGATACCTGGATTTTTGACATTACTACAAACAATTGGAAATGTTTGCCTATAACTCAATTTCAACCAAGACCACCCGAGTGCGAAGGGGGAATGATAGCGCCAATTGATTCAGGTAAAATACTGTTTTATGGTGGCTGGGATGCAGGTTTATTAGATGAAACCTGGCTTTTAGATTATGACGAAACAAAGTGGAAAAAAATTGAACCAATTAGTAAATCTATACCTATATCAAACTCATCAATGGTTAATATTAATAAAAAACAAGTAGTTTTTTTCGGAGGACATACAAGTATGGGGCATGATAACGATTTATGGTTGTTCGATTTGAATGACACAACATGGAAAAATATTAATACAACAATAAGACCGGGAGGGAGATACAGACATAGTATAGTCAAAATTGGAACAAATAAAGTTTTATTGTTCGGAGGGAATGAGCTAGAAGTTGGACACTTGTATAATGACACCTGGCTATTTATACTCTTACCTAATGAGGTAGAAGAAAATTCTCAGGATAATTTTAAAAATCAAAACTCATTTCTTATACAAAATGATAAAGCTCGCATTACAACAAATTTTTTCGGATTTTGCAATTACAAATTATATGATGTTTATGGTAAGGTATTGAAAGAATATTCCCAAGCAGGAGCTTGGGAACAAGAGAGAACTGGAACTTGGGATCAAGAGAGTAGTTACATTGATTTAGATGTTTCAGACTTAACAAACGGAGTTTATTTTCTTGTTGTGCAGTGTGAAAAGAAAACAGAAGTGATAAGGGTTTTAGTGGCAAAATAAGCGACCACCCCTGACCCCTCCTTGTTAAGGAGGGGAAATTTGTAGAAATAAAAAACATAAATAAAATACAAAGCAGTTAATAAAATATTTTTGTATTTTTGCGTCTGTATATACATTGTAATTACATTTATTTATTAAATATGATAACACAAATAATAAACATCGGAAATTCCAAAGGGATACGCATACCAAAAAAAATCCTCGAATTAGCCAATATTTCAGGTGAAGTTGAGCTATCGTTCCGAAATAAAACTCTTGTGATTTCTCCTCTTAAAAAGACACTTCGCTCCGATTGGGATAATCTTTTCTTAACCGATTCAAAGAAACATAAGGGTATAGAAGAAACTCCGCTTCAGTTTATAGAAAATGAATTCGACAGGGATGAATGGGTATGGTAATTAATCAGTTTGAAGTTTGGCTCGTTAATCTTGACCCGACAATCGGAAGTGAAATCCGGAAAACCCGACCGGCATTGATTGTATCGCCGAATGAAATGAACTCCAACTTGAACACAATTATCATTGCTCCAATGACAAGTTCCGAAAGACGTTATCCTACCCGTGTTCCTCTTCTGTTTCAAAAAAAGAAAGGTTTTGTTGCGCTCGACCAAATCAGGACAGTTGATAAAACAAGATTAGTTGCTAAACTCGGTATTATTGATTCTAAAACACAAAAACATACTTCCACCATTCTTATTGAAATGTTCAGCATTTAGTTTTGCGATTCATTTTATTCCAAATATTATTTTAGAAATCTGTAAAAACACTTATTCAATATTCTGCAACTTTTCTATTCACAAAAATAAAATATCACTTTGTACGCTCTTGAGTTTATTGTTAAATTGAATTATTATCTTCTTTTGGAAAACAAAAAACTTTTAATATTTTAATATAAGGAATCGAATTATGATTTTCGATATTGAAATGCTCAGAAAGCATTACGGCTCTTTTGCCGAAAAAGTTGATACAGCAAAAAAAGTCCTTAACAGACCGATGACGCTTGCCGAAAAGGTCTTGTACTCCCATTTGTGGGATGCGAAAGAAATCCGGGATTTCAAACGGGGTGAAGATTATGTCGAATTTGCTCCAGACAGAGTTGCAATGCAGGACGCTACAGCACAAATGGCACTGCTTCAGTTTATGCAGGCGGGACGTCCCAAAGTTGCGGTACCCAGCACAGCTCACTGCGACCACCTGATACAGGCAAAAGTAGGAGCCGCACAGGATTTGGAAACAGCAAAGGATGTAAATAAAGAAGTTTATGATTTTCTTTCCTCAGTTTCTAATAAATACGGAATAGGTTTCTGGAAACCCGGTGCAGGAATTATTCATCAGGTTATTCTGGAAAATTACGCTTTTCCGGGAGGAATGATGATAGGAACGGATTCGCATACTGTCAACGCAGGCGGTCTCGGAATGATTGCTATCGGGGTCGGTGGAGCTGACGCAGTTGATGTAATGGCAGGAATGCCCTGGGAATTGAAATTTCCCAAATTAATCGGGATAAAATTAACCGGAAAATTATCGGGATGGACTTCTGCAAAAGATGTAATTCTAACGGTTGCCGGAATTCTTACCGTAAAAGGTGGAACGGGCTGTATAGTCGAATATTTCGGCGAAGGTGCAGATTCTATTTCCTGCACAGGTAAAGGCACTATTTGCAACATGGGAGCTGAAATAGGTGCAACTACCTCAATGTTCGCTTTCGATGAAAAAATGTATGCTTATTTATGCTCAACAAACAGAAAAGAAGTTGCAGACCTTGCAAAAGGAATTGCACCTTATCTGAAAGGAGACAGTGAAGTTTATGCTCAGCCGGATAAATATTTTGACCAGTTAATCGAAATCAATTTATCCGAATTGGAACCGCATATAAACGGACCGTTCTCACCTGATTTGGCATGGTCTCTTTCAAAATTTGCACAAGCCGTAAAAGATAACGATTATCCCGAAAAGTTGGATGTAGGTTTAATCGGCTCCTGCACAAACTCTTCTTATGAGGATATATCAAGAGCCGCTTCGATAGCACAACAGGCTTTAGATAAAAAATTAAAAGTAAAATCCGAATTTACTGTAACACCCGGTTCGGAGTTAGTGCGCTACACAATTGAACGGGATGGATACATCAATATATTTGAAAATATCGGTGGTGTTGTACTTGCAAATGCCTGCGGTCCCTGTATAGGTCAGTGGGCAAGAAAAGACGCCGACAAACAGTTGAAAAATTCGATTATTACATCCTTCAACAGAAACTTTGCAAAGCGTGCAGACGGAAATCCGAATACGCACAGTTTTGTTGCATCTCCCGAAATAGTTACAGCACTTGCAATCGCAGGACGATTAACATTCAATCCGCTTAAAGACAAATTAATTAATGAAGACGGACAGGAGGTTATGCTGGAACCGCCATCGGGTTACGAATTACCAGAAAAAGGCTTCGATGCTAAAGATATAGGTTATCAGGCACCCGCTGATGACGGAAGCAAAGTAGTTATTAATGTTAGTCCTACTTCAGACAGATTGCAGTTGCTTGCACCGTTTCCTGAGTGGAACGGGAAAGATTACTTCGGTTTAAAACTTTTGATAAAAGCAAAAGGTAAATGCACAACCGACCATATCTCAATGGCAGGTCCATGGCTCAAGTTCCGCGGTCATCTGGATAATATTTCAAACAATATGCTTATAGGCGCTGTAAATTATTTCAATGAAAAAACTAACTTTGTGAAGAATCAGATTACCGGTGAATACGGTGCTGTTCCTGATATTCAGAGAGCATATAAAGCAAACGGTTTCGGCTCAATAGTTATCGGAGACGAAAATTACGGTGAAGGTTCTTCACGCGAACACGCCGCAATGGAACCGCGTTTTCTGGGAGTAAAAGCCGTATTGGTCAAATCCTTTGCACGTATCCACGAAACAAATCTTAAAAAACAGGGAATGCTTGCACTGACTTTTGCAGATAAAAATGATTACGAAAAAATTCGAGAAGATGATTCAATTGATATTATTGGATTGACAAGCTTTGCAACCGCTGTGCCTTTGACATTAGTTTTAAATCACAGCGACGGAAGCAAAGAAGAAATTAAAGCGAATCATTCATACAATGAATCTCAGATTGAATGGTTCAGAGCCGGTGCGGCATTGAACATAATAAAAAAACAGTTTGTTTCTTAGAATTTTTTTTCCAAAAAAGCGAAGTGTAATTTCAGTCAAATGAAATTGCATTTCGCTTTTTTTTAATATTATTTCATAAAATCACAACTGTTTCGTTATAATAATAAATTTCTATTACAATTGAAATACTGATATGCTCAGAATAGTTAAAATTCTAATATTAATAATTGCTATAAGTTTATTATCAAAACAGGCAAATGCACAAAAACTTGCAGAACCTCTTGTTGTTTACCAACTCGACAGTCTTTGGTATTTTATTGATACTGACGGAAAGCAAATGTTCCCTCCTCAAAAATTAGTATCCGCACTCGGTTACAGCGAAGGGTTTTTTAGGGTAGTGAAATATTTAAAAGGCAAGGACAGATGGATGTTTCTGAACAGAAAAGGTGAAATAGCTTTTGTTCCCGCTTGCGATAAAGTGAAAAATTTTAGCGAGGGTATGGCTTTACTTATGAAATATCGCACCGATGCAAAAGACAGCTATATCTACGGATTTATTGATACCAACGGAAATCAGGTACTGCCCTATATCTATGACGATGCAATGGAATTCAGCGAAGGACTTGCTTATGTTCACAGACAAGATACTTTTTGCTTTATAAATAAAAAAGGTGAAATTATTTTAAATTTACCTGACGGACCGGGTTCAAAATTTATCAACAATTATGCTCCTGTTGTAAATACAACTAAAACTCAAATCGGATATGTTGACAAAACAGGCAAACTTGTAATTGATTATAAATTCGACGATGCAGGGCAGTTCACCGAGGGTTTGGCTTATGTCGGTTCACTCGGAAAATACGGTTTTATTGATACCACCGGTACTGTACGCATACCGTTTTTTTTCGATTACGTATATCCTTTTAATGACGGTCGTTCGGTGGTGGGAAGGTTAGACAGTAGTAATTCTATTATATGGGGAATGGCTGATGTAATCGGAAACAGAGTAGTGGATTTTACTTTACAGGACATGCGTGATTTGAACGAAGGGCTTGCCGCTTATAAAAAGAATGATAAGTGGGGTTTTATGGATAGAAACGGAAAAACTATAATAGAAGCGAAATTCGATTATGCAGAAAGTTTTAGAAACGGCATTGCCTGGGCATCAATACATAAAGAAAATAAATATGGATTTATCAATCAAAAGGGTGAGTTTGTTATAACTATCCCCAAATCGGAATTCATCGTTGACCTGAGACTAAATCGTATCGTTGAATAATTCTTTTTTTAAATAATTCATCTTGAAAATTAGTAATTAGCTATCTGTTTCTTTTTTCCAATTCTTCGATTTGCCAATCAAGCATTTCAGTATATTTATTTTTAGGTAATAATTCCAAGCTTTCTTTCGCTTTCAGATTGAAAGAATGAATATAATTTCTGATTTCATCAAACACACCCAAACGTTGCATCAATTCACGCATCTGAGGAACATATTCAATAGGAAGTCCGTTTTCATTAATAAATTTTTCTAATAATTTTATATCTTTTTCTTCTTTAGCTTTTTTCAATGCAGAAATAATCAGGCAGGTTTTCTTCCCTTCAACAATGTCCTGACCAACTGTTTTACCGAGCTTAGCCTGTTCTGCAGTTAAGTCAAGATAGTCATCCTGCACCTGAAAAGCCATACCTATATTAAAACCATAATTTCTTAATGCAGAGACTTGTTCTTCTGTTCCGTTACCGATATATCCTCCGATTACACAGGCTGTTTCAATCAGACAGGCTGTCTTTTTTGCAATCATTCCGAAGTAATCATCAATACTGATTTCTTTCTTTTCATTGAACTGCATATCATAGCTCTGACCTTCGCATACTACAATCAGAGCATTAGTAAAGGATTTACAAATTTTATCGGATTTTTTATTTTGCAGGTTTGAAGGCAGTAAGTTATAAGCATGACCTACCATTACGTCTCCTGCCAGGATAGCAGTCGGCTCATCCCACTTGATATGAACAGTTGCCCGGTTGCGCCTCATCGGCGATTTATCCATAATATCATCGTGAACAAGAGTGAAATTATGCAGAATTTCAAGTGCAACTCCGGCATCTATTGCAGATTCAGGTTCAGTTCCGACCGCACCTGCGGATAGCATTGTAAGTACCGGACGTAAACGCTTCCCTCCTTCATCAACAAAATATCTGATTGGCTCGTAAAGCGACTCAGGAGCTAATCCTGAGAAATAGGAAAGCAGTCTTTGATTCACTTTTCCAAGTAAATTGTTATAGTTTTCTTTGGCACTGATATTTTCGTCCATACTTTTCATCTAATAAATTATTTATCAATTGCAATATAATATTTTCCGGGCAGTTGCCTTACAATGTTTTTGAATTCAAGATTGAGCAGAATCACCAATACAACATTTATGTCAAGCTCCGATTGATGAGCCAAATCATCAACGTGAACCGGGTCGTGATTTATTAATGCATAGATTTTTTCTTCATCACGAGTCATTGAAATTTTATTTTTTTCCTGAGCAAATAAATTCATTTCTGCTTCTAAAATCCCCAAATCCTTGCATATCTGTTCCGGTGATGTTACAATTTGAGCAATGCTGTTTATAACCAGATTATTTGTGCCTACGCTTGTCCTTGAATTAATATTTCCCGGAACTGCATAGACTTCGCGTTGCTGGTCAAAAGCGAAACGTGCTGTTAATAAAGCACCACCCTTTTCCCCGCTTTCTATTACTACTGTTGCCTTAGAAATTCCGCTGATTATCCTGTTTCTTATAGGGAAGAATATTGGGATTGCTCTGGTACCGCAAGAATACTCTGATATAATTGCACCTCCGGACTCTATAATCTTTGAAGCTATTTTTTTTGCGAATGAAGAAGATAAACTATCAATTCCGCATGCTAAAACTGCGTATGTAATTCCTTTTTCTTTAATAACAGAATTATGCGAAATTGTATCAATACCTTGAGCCATTCCGCTTGTAACAACAATATTATGTCTTGCAAAAAAAGATGCAAATTTTTCTGCTGTCAATTCACCATAAATACTATTTGTTCTTGTACCTACCATCGAAATTGAAGTAATATCGGAAGCTTGCAAACTTCCTTTTACAAAAAGTAAAACCGGAGGATGATTGATTTCCCTGAGCAACTGAGGATAGTCTTCATCCCAGATTGTAACAATTCTTACTTCTTGTTTTGCACATTGTTCAATTTGAAGTTTAGCTTTTTCACGAAGTTCGGAGATTGTATTTTTGAAATCAGATTCAATTAAACTGTTAGTCTGTCGTTTAAAATATTTCTCTGCAAGTACGGCGGAATCTATTATTTCACCGAGAGAATCACACTCTTCGACTGCGAATTTTACTTTTGTTTTTGAATTTGGAAGAAAGAAAAGACCTGCCAGGACATCTTCCAAAATCCAGTTATTTGGTAAAGACATAATTAATTTCTAAAATTCAAAAAATGCAATTTAATAATTTTGTCGAATTGAAGCTAAAAAAGAAAAAGGTTTATTAAAATAAAAAACCTTTAGAAGTTGTGTGAGCCACCTGTCGGACTCGAACCAACGACCTGCTGATTACAAATCAGCTGCTCTACCAACTGAGCTAAGGTGGCTTAAAAAAGATTACAAAATTAAGCAGAATATTTTACTTATTCAAATCATTTTTTTAGGAACAACTCCGGAAACAATATCTCTTCTATCATTTCGCACCAGATATGCCCGATTAATATGTGAGATTCCTGTATTCTTGCCGTGATATTGCTCGGTACAATAACTGATTCATCGCACTGTGAGGCTAATTTTCCTCCGCTTCCTCCCAGCAACCCGATTGTCATTATTTTTCTTTTCTTAGCTTCATCAACCGCTCTTATTACATTTTCGGAATTACCGCTTGTTGAAATTGCTATCAGTACGTCTCCTTGGCTTCCGTATGCTTCAACTCCGCGTGCAAAAACATTTTCGAAACCGATATCATTCCCTCCTGCTGTTAAGATTGATGTGTCAACAGTAAGAGCTATTGCGGGAATAGCCTTACGATTAATCTGACTTCTGAGTCTGACTACCAATTCAGCGGCTAAATGCTGACTGTCCGCCGCACTACCGCCGTTACCGCAAAGCAGTATTTTACCTCCCTTTTGCAGAGCATTCGCAAGTTTTTTTCCGATGGTTTCAATTTGCCCGGTGCATTGTTCAAGCAGTTTTGTTTTAACCTGAATGCTTTCTGTAATCGCAGAGGATGCTTTGTAATTGAGTTCCTGATTCATAAAATTCTGTCTCTATTTTTAATATTAATTTCTATTTTGAATGCTTTTTAATTACTGCCCAAAGTTCTTCTCTGCCCAGATTTGTAATTGAAGAGTAGGGCAGGACTTCCGCAAAATTACTGCAATTCTGAACTAAATGCTTAAACTCATTTTTCCTTGATTCAATCTGCGTTTTCGAGAGTTTATCGCTCTTTGTCATAAGAATAATAAATTTTCTGTTTATGCTTTCGAGCCATTCGAACAGGGCTAAATCAAGTTCCATCGGTTCGTGCCTGGCGTCGGCTAAAGTACAGACAAGTTTCAGATTTTCTCTTTTTTGCAGATAATCCTGATTTATTTTTTTGAACAATTCACGTTGTTCCTTACCGACTGACGCATAACCGAATCCGGGTAAATCAGCAAATGAAAAAATATCGTTCACGGTAAAAAAGTTGATTTGCTGAGTTTTGCCGGGAGTAGAGCTTATTCGTGCAAAATTTTTCCGTCTGATTAAACTGTTAATTAAAGACGATTTCCCTACATTGGAACGTCCGATAAAGGCAAATTCAGGTAAAGTTGTTTTTGGAAAATGCTCAAAAGAAACAGCACCTGCAATAAAATCTACTTTTTTAATATCCATTTTTCAATATTTAATTTTTCATAGAACACGATTTTACGAAAACTTATTGTAATAATCAATTTCTTAAAATATTTATTTTCAAATATACGCTCAGTTTACAAGAATAAAAGAAGTAATTCGTAATTTTGAAGAGTAAAATTAATAAAGGTAAGAAAATGCAGATTAATCTGAAAAATTCATTAACGAAAACAATAGATTCATTCGCTCCCCGCGACGGAAAGACAGTTAAGATGTATTCGTGCGGTCCGACGGTTTACAACTTTGCCCATATTGGAAACATGAGGGCTTTTCTTTTTGCTGATTTTCTTCAGAGAGTGCTTCGTGTTGTCGGAGGGTATGATGTTAAGTGGGTTATGAACATTACTGATATTGACGATAAAACGATTAAGGGAAGCAGTCCCGGAAGCTCAGACTGGAAGCCGGAAATGGGTGTCCAGACTCAGGATTTGAAACATAACCTGATGAAATACACTCATTATTACGAACAACTATTTCTGGAAGATATTTTTACGCTCGGAATCAGAATAGAGCATTTTTTTGCAATGCCCAAAGCTACCGATTTCATAGGGCAGATGCAGACTTTAATAAAACAGATAAAAGACAACGGTTTTGCTTATATATCCGAAGGCTCTGTTTACTTCAGTGTTTCCGAGTGGCGAAAGGCGGATAAATACGGTAAATTATTCAATATTGATTTCGATAATTTCAGGGCGGGTGTACGCATAGATGCAGATGAATACGAGCGCGAAGACGCCAGCGATTTTGTTCTGTGGAAAGCAAAAAAAGAAAATGAACCGTTCTGGGATTTCGAAATAAACGGGCAAAACTATCCCGGGCGCCCCGGCTGGCATATTGAATGTTCAGCTATGGAAAAGGAACTACTCGGCTTACCTTTCGAAATTCACACAGGCGGAGTGGATTTAAAATTCCCCCATCATGAAGACGAAATTGCACAGAGCAAAGCCGGATACGGAATTGAGCCGACTGATTTCTGGTGCCACAATGAATTTCTTGAAGTAGAAGGTGAGAAGATGAGCAAGTCGAAAGGCAACTTCTTTACCCTGCGGGAACTGATTCAGCGCGGCATTGACCCGCTTGATATACGCTTTGCGATGCAGTCTGTTCATTACGGCTCAATCTATAATTTTACTTTTGACGGATTGAAAGCTTTCGCAAAGGCACGTCAGAGGATACAGAACTATATTTATGATTTATTCAATGAAACCGAAGGGAATGTCGAAACAGATAAAATCAATCAATTGCGGGAAAATGTTTTCGGAAATCTTGCGAATGATTTGCACTCACCTTCAGCACTTGGCGAACTTTTTACATTTATGAACGAGACTCCCGCAAATAATTTGTCAAAGTCTGCAAAGCAGGAAGCAATCCGTTTTTTCACTCAATTGAATGATATTTTCAGTATATGGCAGATTTCGGCAAAACCTGAAGAAAAACCTGATATACCTACTGAAATAATTAATCTTGCCAAGCAAAGATTATATGCTAAAAGAGAAAAAGATTTTTCCAAGGCTGATGAACTGAGAAAACAAATCCTTGAAAAGGGTTATCTAATTAAGGATTCTAAAGATGATTATACGATTGAGAAAATGTAGAAAATTGGATTGTCATTCTGAACCGAGTCTTCGAAGGTGAAGAATCCAACCTTTTGAGTCTGAGATTAGCGTTAAGAGCTTAACGGATAGATTCTTCGCTGAAGCTCTGAATGACATTTTAATATATTTATCTCACTACCGCAAAGCTTTTTGTTATTCTAT
>JBAYGQ010000014.1:0-14011 GCA_041666585.1 Bacteroidota bacterium | reverse complement strand
ATCTCCGCGCCAGTAGGCACCTGCAACAGACATAAGCTTAATGTATTTAATCATCGAAGTGTTAGGAACGTGAGTCCCTCTGCACAGGTCAATGAAATTACCCTGTTTGTAAAATGTAATTTCTTCTTCTTTCAATCCGTCGAGAAGTTCTAATTTGTACTCGTCTCCGATTTTTTTGAAATGTTCTACCGCTTCTTCCCAACTGATTTCCATTCTGTTGTAATCCGAAGATGCCTTTACAAGTTGACGCATTTTCTCTTCGATTTTGGATAAATCATCTAAAGCAATAACAGTGCCTTCAGGTAAATCTACATCATAATAAAAGCCGTTTTCGATAGCGGGACCTATTCCGAATTTAACCCCCGGGTACAGAAATTCTATTGCTTCCGCCATAAGATGGGCAGAGGAATGCCAGAAAACTTCTTTCCCAAGGTCATCATTAAATGTTAAAATACGAACCGATGCATCTGAATTTATTGGACGTGATAAATCGTATTTTTCGTTATTAACAATTATTCCTACAGATTCTCTTGCGAGTCCTTCGGAAATGGATTTTGCGACTGCAAATCCGTTTGTGCCTTTGGCAAATTCTTTCACGTTACCGTCAGGTAGTGTAATTTTTATCAACACTTACTCCTTAAATGGAAATGAAATAAAAAACAAAATTATGAAACATTCGACTTGTAACGAAAAAAAACGTAATAGTTTTTCTATTATTTCGTTTCAATATAAAATAAATCGTAATTTTTCTTTATTTTTGTCAGTTTACAAAATCAATGAATCTTAAAATGTATAATAAATTAATCGGTGCAAAAATGTGGCGGAAATTTTCATTTCTTATTTTAGTTATTTCTTTTATTTTAGTTAATATCTTGCATGCTCAGGACGAAAAGCTAGATAGTCTCGATTTTTCAATTGAAAGCGCTCCGGGTGAAATGCAGTCCACTCCATATTTTGCTATTGCGGGAGGTTATACCGGTACATTTATATTTTTAAATTTCGATAATCTTAATAAACATCTTTCAGATAACGGATTCGGTTTTGCTACCGATGCATTCAAGAAACCCCTCTATATGTCCGGAGCACAGGGATTCACTGCAATAGGAATTATTCCGAATCTTCGTGTAGGATTTTTCGGAATGGGTGGCTCTTCTATAGCTGAAATGAATACAACTATTGACAGCGTAGCATGCAAACGCAGCTTTAATTATTCTGTAAGTTTCAACGGTCTGAATATTGATTATGCAATTGTTCCTTGGAAAAGTGTTGCTTTTATTCCGGGTGTAAGTTTCGGATGGGGAAGTCTTACAATGGAAAGCTATCAGAATCAAACCGGTGATAATTCGTGGATTGACTTAAAACCGAATGCGAATGCTATTAATTACTTTAATAGAGCCAAAGCCACTTATTCATTTATACAGCCGAATCTTAATGTCGAATTTGCTGTAACAACTTTCTTCGGATTAAGATTGAGTGCCGGATATATGTGGACTTTTTCCTTTACCGGTGATTATGGATGGCAGTATAATAATACCTCTAAATTGGTTGATGTTCCTAAATCAATCAATGCTTCAGGATTGACATTGCAATTCGGTTTGTTTATGGGTTTGTTTAATTATTAAATTATTTTTCTTAAATTTGTAATCTTTTTCGATGCAATTTTTATCGAATAAAGTTTGACATTTTATATGTTGACGGGGGCCTTTAGCTCAACTGGTTAGAGCGTCGGACTCATAATCCGCAGGCTGGGGGTTCAAGTCCCTCAAGGCCCACAAAACACAATAGAACCGTCATTCCGGACTTGGTCCGGAATCCTCCACCACTATCATTCCGACTTGTTCGGAATCCTCTTCCATCTTTTTTCAGTTAACAAAATGAACTGACGAGGGCGTCTATTCTACTTTCTTTCTTCTCATTTCTAAAACTGATTCCGGACAAGCCGGAATGACAGCGTATTTAATGATTTTGGATAGAATTTTGTTTATCCACTATCGTACTAATTAGCCCTGTTTCCTTTCAATATTTTATTAAGAAACTGCAAAGATACATTCAAATCTTTTGCAATTTGCTTAAAAGTCTTTGTAGGATTTTCTTTCGCATATTTGATTACAAGGCTGTCCAATCTTGAAATTTTCGGAATGTAAAAACTTAGTCCCGAAAAATTTCTCAGCATGAGTCTTACTGTGTCCATTCCGCAGATATCCGATAGCATCTGCAAATCAGGTGTCAAGTCATCTTCGGTCATTATATCGAAAGCATCTCGCATAAATCACTGTTCCTTTCAATTATTAATTATCAGAATAGTCATCATCCGGTTCAAAATCTTCGCATAAAGAATCAACTTTTACTTCGTTATAATTATTCAGATTGCCGAGTGAGGCGAAATACTCTTCGAACAGAAAAATAATATCCGCATGCATATCGGGATCTATCAATTCTTCGTTTCTGATTTCATCCAAAAGATTTTTAAGCACTTTTTTCACATACCTCGGTTGCGAGACATAAAAATGTTTAGCCTCTTCATTATCTTTTTCTTTTGATTCCGGCCGTACTACAAGAAAATAATTCTGCTTGACCTTGTTAATCGTGCTTGTTGCAAGTTTCATTTCTTCTCCCAAAAAAAATATTTGCTAAAACCGTTATTAATTATTATTTTTGTAAAAGTATTATATACCGAATAATATGGTAATAATTACTACGAAAATACGTAAAATAAATTGTATTGTCAAGTTAATTTTTATTAATTTTGAATTTATGGATTCATTACAAAAAGAAATCGGGAAACGTCTGAAGGAAATCAGAAAGATTTACCTTGACGGCACAAGCGTTTCTGCACGTCAATTGGCAGAAAATATCGGCGAGACTAAGGATAACATAGCAAATTATGAGAACGGTAAGGCAAACGTTCCTAACAGGGTCATGATTGCTCTCTATAATAAAGGTTTCAATCCTGTATATATATTAACAGGTGAAAACTCAATGTTTGCTGATAATACCGCAGGTAAAGCTTTGAACGCTATTATTAAAGAGAAAAACAAAAGTAATGTTAAGCGGATTCTGAAAATATCGGATGAGCAGGATAAAATAATCGAATTTGTTGAAAAGCAGAAACCTCTGAAAGCAGCGGCAGGCAATATGATAAAAAATAAAAAAGGTACAAATATCCGGAAATAAAGATTTCAACAATTGTTTTTTTATGGAACGTAAAGAATATATATCTTATCTGGCTAAACTTACAAAACATGAACTGTACTCACTTGCAAGGGAATTTATTATTTATGAGCATCAGAATCTGCTCAAAAATTCTTGGAAAACAAAGGTCATTGCTAATATATGCAATTCTAAAGATGTTCTCATGCTGAAATTTGCTACTCAGGATGCTATTATAATTATTAACTCAATTGAAAATATTATGCACGGATTAAAAGTAACGGATATTAAACGAATTGATTTCTTTACAAACGAAGAATTAGTCAATTTTGTTTCTACAAGTATCGGCGGTGCAAAGCAACAGCCGAGGTCGGATATTAATTCGAATGAAAGATTAGACCTATACAAATTTTTCGGCTTTACCGATAAAACTATTATTTGTCAGGTTTCAGGTATTTCTATGAAAGACGCAGGTATATACGACGGAGATTTATTAATAGTAGATACCGCCCGTGAGCCGAAGAGCGGAGATATAATCGTTGCATCGCTGGATTCCGAGACATTTGTCAAGAGAATAAAATTCACAAAAAAATCAATCTGGCTTCTCTCTGAGAACAAGGAGTTTCCCAATTTAAAAATTACGGATGAAATGAATTTTAAAATTATCGGTGTTGTCAAAAGTTCCGTTACAAGCCATCTGTAAAAAATTTGTTATCCTTTTATTTCGTTCAGAAGGACAGAATAAAAAAAAAGCACGGGTTATTAAACCGTGCTTTTAAAAAAAATTTAATCTAAAAACGATTATTCGACCGGAACCCAACCATTGTTACCAATCGTGGGAACTCCAGTATAAACAAAATGGGCTGTCTGACCCGGATTTAAAGGAACGGTTAATCCTGTAATACCTAAAGTAGGAGTAGCACCGTTAATATCTGCATTAACAATATATAAAACCTGTCCGATTATTGCGCCGCTAGGTAAAACAGTGATAGTACTGGGTGTACCGGATGCGTCATCAATCCAGATAATTACAGAAGCATAACCGAAACCGGTTCCGCCAAATGGATTTGTCATAGTAGATAAATCCATACCAACTGCATGTGTGCTGAAAGTAGCGGAAGACATGACCATTCTACCGTTTTCTACCCTGATTGCAGTAGGTAAGTTACCGTCTCCGGCGATTTTATTTACTGAATTATTTGTAGCATATATAGCAGCACCGAGTGTCGAGAAGGAAGCACTGTTGTATGCAGGACCTGAACCCTGGCTGTTTGAAAAAGCTAACAATCCCGGAGCCTGTGGGTCTACTGCACCAATATCAGTTTGCAAAAACACACCGCCGGGACCCTGACCTTGGTTATCACCTAGCACAGATGTAAAGGTATTAGATGCACCTGTTAGTTGAACATTAACACCATCACCTGTTATTCCGTTGTTACGAAGATTGATACCGCTACCTGAAGTTGTGCCATCAATTAATGCACCTCCAGCGTTAGAGTTTGCAAGTATTACATTATTAATAGCTGCTACTTGACTTGAATAAATTGAACCCTGTGCAATGTTCAGAGCATAACCGTTTGCTGTATTGTAAAGAGTTAATGCTCCTGTTGGTGCAGCAGCAGATGCGAATTGTGAAGCTAAAGCATCAATTGCTAATCCTGAAGTAGGAAGTATTCTTAAAGCACTGCCCCAGGCACCGGGAACTGCAGTAACACCTGAATAATCATAAGGGAAAGCAAATCCAGATGACCAGGTGAAAGAACCCGAGTTATAGGATAATGCTTGTCCGTCTAAAGGAACATTTACGGCTTGGATGCTTATCGGCTCAATAAACTTTGTATCCCAGCCGGTAATCTGGTTCCAAGTATAAACTTGTCCGGTTGCTGTACCGGGTTTACCGGGGTAGCCCCAATAAGGAATTCCTGTTGCCTGATTTACAATAATTGCTTTTCCTGCGGCAACTCGTACACCGGTTGCAGGGTCTATAGGACTTATTCTGTTAGGTTTAATGGTAGATAACCTGATTGTCGGGAAAGGAAAAACACCGTCTAAATCGCCGAGTGCAGATTCTTCTCTCCGGATAAACAAATTACCTGAAATTTGAAGTAAAGTATCAGCATTAATTGTCGGATTCGGGAATTGTCCTTTTAAAGCACCGCCTGCGGGTCCCCAAGGGAATGCCTTTACATCGGCGGCAAGTTTATTCTGAGTAATTGCTCCGTCAACAACCGACATTGCAATCGAGGCAGTATCGGATCTGGATGCCATGAGTGACTGGAAAGCATAAGGGACACTGGAAAGCCTAGTTCTTACGAACGGAGTACCTGTGCCGATTTTTGCTTCCAACCAATATTGTTTGTTAAACGGTAGCGTCAGCGGAACAGTTGTTCCGAGATATGAATTAATAAACCCGCTAACGGCTGAAACATCTTGAGTTTCGACCCATATCGGGCTTCCGCCGGTTTCATTGTCGTAAATGGCGAATGTCATAGCAACATTTCCTGAAATCGGCTGGTTGACTTGGTCCATTAAGCTTGCTTGATAATTAATCAGTCTTGGTACCTGTGCAACAGCTCCTGAAAATGGTATTGCGACCATTAACAAAGCCAAAGTTGCGAGTAGTATTACCTTCCTCATTACGTATAACTCCTGTCTGTAGTTAAACAAAATTTATTTTTAATTATATTTTTCAAATTTATCTTACGACTATCATGTTGTTCCTGTAAACTGTTGTGTTCAAATCGTTGCCGATTTGACTTCCGCTTAAATTCAATTCATAATAATAAGAACCGGACGGTACATCAACACCTGAAATATTTTTACCGTTCCAAACTATACTATGTTCACCGGAACTCTGCATTTCATTTACTAAAGAAATAACCTGATTTCCGAGCATATCGAAAACTCTGATTGTTACCTTGCCGGAAGAAGGAATTGAATACTTTATTGTTGTTGTTGTACTGAATGGATTCGGGAAATTCGAAATCTTATCGCTGTTCGAACTTGTATTATCATTTACATCCGAAAGGTAATCGCCTACCGGTACCCAAAATCCTTGGTATAAATCAACTGTCTTTCCGTTAATAAGAGGCTCTGTTCCTACTCTTTTTTCGATTGCTACCTGACCTGTTAAGCCAGACATTTTGATGCTGTTTGAATTCGTTGCTCCGACCGTGCCGCCCGAACCGACCACACTGCGTACAAGTTTAGTATCCTGAGACGGGAGCTTATCCCATCCGAAAGCTAAAACTATACTGATTGAAAGCATAAAAACAATACATTTTCTCATTTTTTGCTCCGACAATATTTATTAATAAAATTTTTTATGTCATACCTTAATAGATTAATTTAATATATTTTTAAACAATAGACAAAATCTATGCCAATAATGAACATAGAAATAATAATGCACTTTTGAGCAATTACATTATTTTACGTTAACGAAAATACGACTTTTCAAGTAAATAGTCAAAAAAAGATTTAATTTTATTATTATAATTTTTGATATGTATTTTGAATTTTGCAACTTTGTAAAAGAAATTCAAAAGCACAAGTGTTTTTTTATGTGTTTTGTTCTTTTTTTTATGCTCTTAATTCTTATTATTTATTGCAATTTGCAATTATAAAACATATATTCGATTAAAGTTTAAACTGCAAATCCTGAGAAAGAATTAATGGGAGAAGGTTTAAATATTATACTAAGTCTTTTATTATTATGGAAATACAAACATTAATCAGCCATTCTGCACAACTTTTTGGAACAATCTGGAAATCAAGGCAACCGTCTGATAAAATTGCTTCGGAGTTTTTTCGCTCAAAAAAGTATATCGGAGCTCACGACAGACGTTTTATTTCTGAAGCGGTATTCCTTACTCTGAGGATTCACTCTTTGTCGCAATATTGTACAGAAAAAGCAGTAAAAAGCACACAGCTTTCTGAAAAAAGTGAATTTACCGATTCCAAGGATTTTTGGAATTATCTCTTAGTCGCATGTTCTTGTTTGCTCGCAGAAAAATTTGTTATAAATGCCTCAAGTCTTTCAATGGAATCAGCTCTAATTGATAAAGAAATCAATATTGTGAGCGAAGTTGTAAAAGGTTTGATGCAAAAGTTCAATATCTGTGATACTTCTGCACAATCGTTAATAACAAGAATTACTGGTGTTTTTAATGAAATTGATTCAAATTCAAAGAAGATATTAAAAGAAACAATTCTTACTGAACAGGACCTGGGGATTATCTCGGTCAGATATGCAATCCCGGAATGGATATTGAAAAGTTGGATTGATAATCCTTATTATAACATTAGTATTGAGTCTGCTTTTAAGCTTGCGGAATCATTGTTGGAACCTGCACCGGTTTGTCTCAGAATAAACGGTTTAAGAGCAGAGCGAGAAAATATTATATCTCGTTTGGAGGAAACTGGCATCGGTTGCAGCCCGGGAAAAATAAGCAAGGATGCAATTATTTTAAACAAGCGTACAAAGCTTGATACAATAGATTTGTATAAAAACGGATTGATTGAAGTGCAGGACGAAGGTAGTCAGGTAATTGCATTTGCATTAGCACCCGAGCCCGAAGCTACAGTGCTGGATGCCTGTGCCGGAGCAGGAGGGAAGTCTTTGCATATTGCTTCATTTCAAAAAGACTGTGGACAGATTTTTGCTCACGATTCAGAATGGATAAGACTGAAAAACCTTTACGGCAGGGCTAAGAGAAGCGGTTATAAATCAATAAGAATAGTCAATTTGAATAAGAGTAATAAAAAAGATTCCGAAAAAATTCCATCTGAATTTGACTATGTCCTTGTAGATGCTCCCTGTTCCGGAATGGGTACTTCAAGAAGAATGCCGATGCAGAAGTGGCGTATTGACGGGAAATATTTAGAAAAAATGTCTGAAAGGCAGTCGGTTATCTTGAAAGATTATTCAAAATATGTTAGCCCGGGCGGGATTCTAATGTATGCCACCTGTTCTCTTATGCCTGAAGAAAATGATAAAGTTGTTGAAGAATTTTTAAAAGAAAATACTGATTTTGTTCCGGATTCAATTTCTACAGCTTTGGGAAAAACAGGAATCAGTTTCAAGGAATTAAAAGATAATGATTATAAATTGCATCTGACGCCTTCCCGTCATGGTTGTGACGGTTTTTTTATGGCAAGAATGCGTCGTATAGAATAATAATTTTAAAAAAATAAAAAAAATTTTTTATGATTAAAAACATTATTTTTGATTTTGGGAATGTGCTTTACGAAATTGCACCCGAAAGGACAATGGCTGAATTTGCAAAGCTTTCGGCTAAACCTGAACTAATAAAAAATTATAGTGTTCGGAAATTCGGTTCTACTGAGATTTTTCTGCATTTTGAAAAAGGCAAAATAAGTTCTGCTAAGTTCAGAGATTTCATCCGTAAGGAATTATTTATTTCTGCTTCTGACGAAGAATTAGACAAAGCATGGAATCTGACATTAATTGGACTCTTTCCGGATTCGGTGCCGATAATAAATGAATTCAAGAATAAATTCTGTATCGCCTTGCTGAGCAATACGAACGAGATACACTATAATTTTTTTGAACATCAATGTATTGAATTGTTTGCCGCTTTTCAGCAATGCTTCTTTTCTCACAAGCTGGGGATGCGCAAACCTGATGAAAATATTTATATAAATTTGCTGAATAAACTAAAATATCAGCCTTCGGAAACACTTTTTGTCGATGATACAATTGATAATATCGAGACGGCGGCTGAACTTGGGATTCATACTTATTTGGTGAGTGAGGATAATCCATTGTCAGAATTAATCCACATTGTTGAATAAATGTTGCAATTTCATTACACATAAAAAGTCAAAGATGTCTGAAAAATATGATTAGTGAAATTAGAAAACTTCCTCCTGTTTACTGGTTACTGAATATTTTCCAGATGCTGGAAAAATTGGCATACTGGACTGTACTTCTGCAACTACCGATATACATTGCACAGAAGGATGCACCCGGAGGTTTGCACTGGGAACAGACAGTCAAAGGTCTGATATTTTTTATATGGGCGGCTGTGCAAAATACAGTACCGGTTTTTGCCGGTGGATTTGCAGACAAATACGGTACCAGAAAAACCCTCAGAGCCGCAATCCTTCTGATTGCCGCCGGCTATCTGATAATCGGCACTCAAAGAGATTTATACCTTTTTACTTTCGGAACCATTGTCATAGGATTAGGTTCGGGTATTTTTAAACCTGCATTGCAAGGTGCAGTTGCTTCCACTCTGAATGAAAAGCAGTCTTCACTCGGTTGGAGTATTTATTTTATGCTGTTGAATATTGCAGTATTTTTCGGTCCACCGCTTTCCAAGTATCTTCGGGAAATATCCTGGTATGCGGTTTTTGCGGGAAGTGCAATAATTATTTTATCAAGTTTTGTTTTAACTTTTTTTCTGAGGAATCAAATATTTTTTGAAAAACGAAATTCCGAAAGTCCAATCGAAGTAATGAAAAAAATATTTTCGAGACTAATCCAGCCGAAAATTTACATTTTTATTATTCTGATGTCAGGTTTTGCAATAATATATATGCAGTTCTACGAGACTTTACCTAACTTTATTTTTGATTGGACTGACACAAGCGGAATTGTCCAATCGCTTAGATTACCTGACTTCCTTACATTCATTACGGCACGTGGCAGAATGATTTCTTACGAATGGTTTTATAATCTTAATGCAGGTTTAATTATCATAGGAATTGTGCTATTGTCCCGTCTTGTAAAAAGATTTCAAAAATTATATGTGATTGCATTAGGTACAGGATTATGTGCTTTAGGTTTGATGTTCAGCGGTCTTTCGATGTTGGGTTCATTAACAATTGCCGGATTTTTAATTTATACTATCGGAGAAATGCTTACCAATCCTAAGTTTGCAGAGTATCTCAGCGAATCCGCACCGATGGGAGAGAAGTCGCTTTATATTAGTTTTTTGAATTTATCTATGGCAATAGGTCTGGGGGGAGGCTCTCTTTTAGGCGGCTGGCTGTACAAACATTATGCAGAAAAAGCAAGTCTTGCATACAATTATCTATTAACAAATTTCTCCGATGTTAAATCTGTTTCTGTTAATAATTCATTTGAAACACTGCAAATAAAAACAGGTTTAAATGCTGTTGACGCTACTAATCTGCTTTGGAACTATTATCAGCCGTATAAAGTATGGCTTCCGTTTTTATTAATAGGAATAATATCTGTAGCAGGTTTGATTTTGTACAAACGGAAGCAAAAAAATAATCCTTGAAAATACTCCCTAAAATATTCTGTTTTTTTTGATAATATTTTTATTTCATAATTTATAGTTACAGAAAAACGAGAAATAAGAAAATGATACTTATGAAAGCTTTAAAAAAAACACTGGACTTAATAAAGCCTGCAAAGTTGTACTTGTTATTATCGTTATTATTTCTGATAACAGGCATCCCTTGTCTGCTTTGGCTTGACAAGAGTTCAGTTTCTCTTTTTTTTAACGACAGACATAATATATTTTTTGATTATTTTTTCAGATTTGTAACCTACATTGGAAACGGCTTGTATGCTGTAATTATTATCGTTATTATTTTTAGGAAAAACATCCACAGGATTATCTATGGCTTATCATCTTTCGCCCTAAGTGGTCTGGTAGCTCAGTTATTGAAATATATTTATGATACACCGCGACCTAAAGCATTTTTTGCACAAAATATAGTATTGAATTTTGTCCCGAACGTTGATGTCCACATGTTCCATAGTTTCCCATCCGGACACACTGCATCTGCATTTTCCCTGTTTCTTATTCTGGCGGTATTTTTTCGGAACAAATCTTTTCAAGTATTTTGTTTTATCATGGCGATGTGTGTAGGAATATCACGTATATATTTATTCCAGCACTTTTTTGTAGATGTGTACTTTGGTGCGTTAATAGGAATAGTGTTTACATTTGTATCTGTATGGATTTGGAATCTGAACGGGAAGCTGAATAATTCTGCAAAATTTAACGGTCCTCTGATTGACTTATTCAAAAAGAAATAAATTTATTTGTGAAGATATTATTTTGAGCGCACTGTAAAAAGCAGAACTACTGTAATTATTGCCGAACTGACTAAAATAAAAGGAACACCTACTTCTTCCCAAAATGTCTTTTGTTCTTCAGGAATTGATGCATTTGCAAATTGATATGATTTGTTGTTTAACCTGTCTGCATTTTCGCGTGGAATCTTATCTTTGTAAACTAATTTGATAGGAGGCAAAGATTCTATTTTACCTGTATTTTTGGATTTCAGAAAAGATTCCAAATGCAAAAAACTCTCTCTTTGCAGGGAATCGCGGTTTTCTTCAATGTTAAAATATCTGGTTTCAATATTGATTATCGCTATATTTAAATCATTCGGACATTCTTCTTTTTTATTTGACAAAACACTGTAAACACTAATATTCTTAGAATTTTGTAACAAAGAAAATGCATTTAAAAAAAGCCAGGAGGCATCGTGCTGAGCTATGGACAAATTTACTGAACTGATTTTTTTTTCGGAAATAAAATTTAACAATGTACTTGCAGAACTTTTTGCAAGAGAATCCATTATCTCTAGATTGGATTTAGGAGTCTGAATAGTTTGGCTTTGGACATGAAAATTCAAAAACAATAAGGAAATAAAGAAAAATAAAATAAAATTTATTTTTGAAAAGACTGACAACATACAATTTTATAAATTATTTTTTAAAACGTGTTAATTCAAAAATTAATTCTTTCGAGTTCCAAAAGGAAGAAGTTCTTATTGTAATCGGACGCTTTCGGTTTACAACATCAATTTTCAGAATTCCGAATGTTTTTTGTCTCCGTTTAATTCTCTGCTTTCTGAATGCGATGGATTTCACTTCTTCGAATGTGTATGTTCTCGAGTGGAATCGGTTTCTGAAAATTATATAGTTTCTGCCAATAATGATTGTACGTCTTTTATAAGTATTGAATAATAAGGCTAACGCAGGTCCGACAATAAATACAGAAAGCAAAATGACAACGGGGTCAAGCAGAACAACAGTGTAAATATGTCCGTCTATCGTGCCTTTGAGCAACAAGTAGAGCAACAAAGCAATTGAATAAACTGCAATAAATTTCCAGTAAAAATCCAATCTTTGAGTGAATACTTTTTCACTTTTACTGTTTTCTTTCGGCAAGGTTGATTGTTCCATTGCATTCTGAAAATAAAGTAAAAAAAATGTTTAATAAATATACCAATTTTACGGCAAGTATTGAAATTTAATTTGAAAATATTTTTAAAACCTTTAATAAATAGGGCTATAAAAATCATTTTTATTGCTTTGTTCTAAAATTTTATTTATATTCACAATTCAAGTTAGAAAACTTCTTAATTTGAATTTATTATTTTAATAATAATCAAAAGAAAATTATGATTGTAACATTCTCTTTAGTAAACGAATTATTTCGTGCTTTCCACATACAGAGGTGGAACGACCGCATCCGCCCTATGGGTTTAATTGAAATGGACAAGCATGCCCATAAAATGATTATTGCCTACTGCCTCGGCAAATACGAGGAGGCTGGCGGCAAAGTGGTTGATTGGCAGGATATTATTAAAAAAGGAATTTTCGAACTATTAAGGCGTATAGTCATTTCAGATATTAAATCTCCGATTTACCGCGAGATTAAAAAGAATAAAGAAGTATTTGCTAAATTGAATAAATATATTTTCGGTGAGCTCGAAACAAAGATTGAAGATGAAACTATCAAAAAAGAAATAGAAGAATACCTTCTAACAGAGCAAGACAAAACTTTATTAAGCAACAGAATTTTGGATGCGGCTCATATTTATGCAAGCAACTGGGAATTCCAGATTGTTCAGTATGCCAATCCACAAAGCTTTCAAAATATTAAAATTGAAACCGAACTGCTGAATGACCTTTATGCATTCAGTGATTTGACAGGTGTTTGGAAACTTATTAACAACCATACAATTAAAAATTTTATTGATTTGTGCAGTCAGCTTCGTTTCCAAATCCGTTGGGCGCAGATTCCCCGATTACCTCAAACCTCAGTATTGGGGCATTGCATGCTGGTTGCCTGTATTTCATATTTTTTTACACGAGATATTCCTGGATGTCCTAAGCGTTTGTACAACAACTTTTTCGGTGGATTATTCCACGACCTTCCCGAAGCTGTAACCCGCGATATTATCTCGCCTGTTAAGGCTTCGTCGAGTGAACTTGATAAGTTAATAAGAAGCCTGGAAAAAGATTTAGCCGAAAAAGAAATTTTCCCGCATCTTGAACCCGGATGGATAGAGGAAATGAAATACTTCACTCAGGATGAGTTTGAGAATAAAATTATTCTGAAGAAAAAAATAAAATCAAAAAATCTGTCAATCGAAGATTTGAACACAAAATACAACGCAAACGAATTCTCACCTTATGACGGGGAATTAATCCGGGCTGCAGACCAGTTTTCCGCTTTTCTGGAAGCCTGGAATTCATGCAATTCAGGTATAAAGTCTGAGGATTTGATTCAGGCTGCACAAAAAATAAAGGAAGATTATAGGAAAAAATCGCTTGGCAACATACCTATAAATAACCTGTATTCGAGCTTCAAACCCTTAATGTAGAGTTAATTTACACTCATTATTAGGAGTAGGGGATAAGTATTTTTTTTAGAACAAATAAAGTTATTTCTTTTTCTTCCGGATAAAAACAGTCACTATATCCCGTATTGCTTCAATGAAAATATTGATTTCTTCATCGGTTGAAAAATATGAAGGACTAACCCTTACAGTTCCCCAAGGATAAACTTTTAACGGTTTAAGTAGCAGAGGGGCGCAGTGGAGACCTGTTCTTACAACT
>JBAYGQ010000013.1:0-14115 GCA_041666585.1 Bacteroidota bacterium | reverse complement strand
TATATACCAAGCCCTCCTATGGGCTTTTTCAATTGATAGTTAGGATTTGACAGTTATGCATAATCAACGTTCCACTGAAATCAAAGTCGGTATCGTTTCGCTTTTAGCAGTTATTCTCTTTATTGTCGGCATTAGTCTCGGAAAAGGGTGTAACGTTTCTGTTAATACTACCGTACTTAAATTCCGGTTTCCCTCTTCCGGCGGCATCCTGCCTACTGCTCCGTTGCTTGTAAATGGAGTTAAAAGAGGTACAGTTTTAACTGTTCAAAATAACAATGGAAGTGTTTTGGTTACTGCTTCTATTGATGAAATCAGCGATTTTAAAAAAGACATTACTGCTAAAATTATGATTCTCGAAATTACCGGCGGTAAAAAAATTGAAATTTCTCCCGGTTTAAGTAATCAGAATTTCGATATCAATGCTGAAATCCCCGGAACGACTGCCGCTGACCTCTCAGATATCGTAGCTTTAGTCGGTGAAATGGGTTCTGACGGTAAAATCCTGATTAAAAAATTGGATACAGTTGCTTCTGCTGCCGCTACCCTGCTTTCCGACAAGACCTTTATCAACAATATTCACAATACTATTAACAATGCAAGCGAAATGACAGGCTCTATGAATAATCTGCTTAAAAATAATCTAAGCAGTATTCAAACTACTCTTAGTAATCTTAAAACTCTTACTACTGATTTAAAAGTTGCCGTGCAAAAAAATTCTCCGAGAATTGATACCTTAATTACCGACATTGACCTGACTATAGGCGATACACGTGCATTATTAAAAAATACAAATTCAACGGTAAACTCTACTGATGCATTGATTGCAGATTTAAAGAAAATTGCCGATGAAATTAAAAACGGAAAAGGTTTTGTTCATACAATTATCAGCGACGAAGATTTTAAATTGAAAATGGATTCAACATTAACCACTCTGTATGAGTTGATAAAACAACTTAAAGAGCACGGTATAAATACCAACATTCGTCTCGGTACCCGTCCATAACGCATAATTCCGGTATCATCTTTCCATAAATTAAGAATAAAAAAAACTGAACCGATACGTTCCACGTAATCGGTTCAGCTTATAGTTTTAAAAAAAAGAAAATGAAAATGAAAAAGTGATTGTTATCACTTTTAACTTAAACAAATTTTAAATAAAAAGCAAGAAATTTTTTTTGTTATTGGTAACTAAGTATAGAAAACAAAAAAAAATCATTCCCACGAAAGCGGGAATCCATTATATTTCATTGTGTTATGGATACCCTCTTCTACGGGTATGAAAATAAATCTATACTTAATTAATAAAGTTTTTTTAATATTAATCAATCTTATACATTTCTTCGATTAAATAATGAAATTTTCGCTCTACAACGTGGCGTTTAATGCTGAGTTTCGGTGTCAGTTCGCCGTTCTCTATTGAGAAAGGTTCCGAGATTAATGAAAATTTTCGTATACGCTCGTATTTAGCATGGTCCTTTTGCAAACGGTCAATATCGTTTTTAATAGTTCTGATAATTTTCGGGTCGTAAATTAATTCCGATAGTATCTTGTATTCTATTCCAAAAGTATCCGCGAGTTTTTTCAGTTCGTCGAAGTCGGGAGTAATAAGAGCGGTAACATAATCACGCTTATCACCTACAAGTACACAATGCTCAATATAAGGACTTTGCTGAATCAAATTCTCAATAGGTTGCGGAGCTATATTTTTACCCCCTCTGTTGACAATAATATTCTTTTTTCTATCTGTAATTTTTAAATTCCCTTTTTCTGTAATTAAACCTATATCACCGGTATATAGCCAACCGTTTTCATCAATTGCTTCTTCAGTTGCATGTCTGTCGTTCCAATAGCCTTTCATTATATTCGGACCTCTTGCAAGAATTTCACCGTCCTCGGCAATTTTAATTTCGATTTCGTTCATAGGCATTCCTACAGTTCCAATCTCAATTTTATCCGGATAGTTTACAGAAATAATCGGAGACGATTCAGTCAATCCATATCCTTCGAGAACAACAATTCCGATTGCAAGAAAAAATTCGAGAACATCTACCGGTAAGGGAGCACCTCCTGAAACAAACATTCTCAGTCTGCCTCCCGTCCTTCCGATAATTTTTGAAAAAACGAGTTTATGAGCCAGATTATATTTGGTTTTAAGTAGCGGCACCTTATGCCCTTCAGAGTTTGTCTGCCAATAACGAATTCCTGTTCTCACTGCCCAATGGAAAATTTTTTGTTTTGTAGGTGATTCTTTTTCAATATTAGAGTAAATTCTTTTTTTCATCATTTCGAGTAAACGCGGTACAGTTGTAATAATAGATGGTCTCAGCTCCATAATATTTGTAGAAATTGTTTCGATTGATTCCGCAAAGGCTATTGTTGCACCTGTACTGAATGCAGTATAGTAGCCGGTAGTACGCTCGTAAGAGTGGCACAAAGGCAGGTATGAAAGGAAGAGGTCTTTTTCGGTAAAGTGAATTATTTCAAGTGCGCCCTTTACGTTTGAAAGAATGTTTTTATGTGTTAGCATTACACCCTTAGGATTGCCCGTGGTACCGCTTGTGTAAATCAATGTGAGCAAATCATTCTCATTTATATTTTTCACAGAATCTTCTATAATCTGCTTCCGTTCCGTTGGAGCTTTAAGCTGAGAGCCGCGTTCAATAACACTTTTCATGGATTTTACTGTAAGCAGCTTTGAATCAAATTCATCGTTCATTACGATGATGTGTCGTAGTGTAGGTACGTTATTAGCGATTTCTGTTATCTTATTCAACTGGTAATTATTCGAAACAACAATAGCCGTTACTTCGCAATCGCTGTAAACAAATTCCAACTGTTTGGCGGCTAATGTCGGAAACACCGGAACATCTATAGCACCTAGAGAAGTAATTGCAAGGTCTGCTATCACCCATTCAATTCTATTTTCCGCAACTATACCTATCCTGTCGCCGCTTCTGATGCCGAGTTCTAATAAGCCAATCGCAAAGCAATCAACTTTTTCTTTTAGCTGAAGATGTGAAATTCCGACATACTGTCCGTCTTTTTTATACATAAATGCGTTGATAGAGTCGCCCCATTTCTCGCACAAATTCAGGAATAGTCCGGGTATTGTTGTACATGTCATCAATAATCACCTTTCGAATTAATTATGATAATCAATAAATAAGTTGTTTTTCGATTAGGTTTTTGTTTGTCGGTAAGCAAATATATAAAAAAAGACCGAAAGTTCAATTAATGCTGAAAAAAAAGATTTGTCTAATGCTTTACTTTAAAATGTTATTTTTGAACTTTTTTGATTGCCCTATCTGAATATTTAATGTTAAATAATTTATATTTTTCCATTATTATTTTTGTTGAATTGGAATTTCTTAACTAATTTTGAAGTCTGTAATTTTACAAATATTTATAGATTTACGATTACAGTTATCTTGTTAATTTTTTGTTTATTAAATAAATTTTTTAAAATTAAAATTATTTTGAAGGAGTTAAATTATGTTTGGTAAAATGAAAGATTTTTTGGCAGAGGAACTTGGTAAACTTCATGACCAGAAATTGTACAAACATGAAAGAATTATTGAAAGCCCGCAGGGAGCGGAAATTACAGTAAAAGGTAAAAAAGTTTTTAACTTTTGCGCTAATAATTATCTTGGACTTTCCTCCCATCCCGATTTGATTAAAGCCGCTCACGAAGAAATTGACGCACGCGGTTACGGTTTGTCTTCAGTCCGCTTTATCTGCGGTACACAGGACATTCACAAAGTATTGGAAAAAAAAGTTTCTGACTTCCTCGGAACAGAAGATACTATTCTGTTTTCTTCCTGCTTTGACGCAAACGGTGCAGTGTTCGAACCCCTTCTGGGTGAAAACGATGCTATTATTACAGATGCTCTGAACCATGCCTCCATTATTGACGGTATCCGCCTTTGCAAAGCCCAGCGATGGATTTACAGTCACGCCAACATGAGCAATGAAATCGGATTAGACCACGCAACTGGTAAAGAATTAAAAGGACTCGAAAAATGTTTACAGGAAGCCGATGCCGCGGGTTGCCGATTCAAAATGATTGCCACCGACGGTTGCTTCTCTATGGACGGTGACATTGCAAAATTAGACGAAATAGTTGCACTTGCCGATAAATACAATGCGATCGTTATGGTTGACGACAGTCATTCATCGGGCTTTATGGGTAAAACCGGCAGAGGAACTCATGAATTCCGCGGTGTTATGGGCAAAATTGACATCATTACTACTACTTTCGGAAAAGCACTCGGCGGTGCATCCGGAGGTTGTATTTCCGGAAGAAAAGAAATTATTGACTGGATGCGTAACAAAGCACGTCCGTATTTGTTCTCAAACACAGTACCTCCTTCCACAGTAGGAGCTACAATTAAGGTTATGGATTTACTGACGGCTTCTACCGAATTAAGAGACAAATTAGAAGCAAACACTATGAAATTCCGCAAAGAGATGACTGAAGCCGGCTTCGACATTATTCCGGGAGTGCATCCCATCGTTGCGATTATGTTCGGGAAATATGACAACTGCTCACAATTAGCAGTTGATTTTGCAAACAAAATGCTTGAAGAAGGCATCTATGTAATAGCTTTCTCATTCCCGGTAGTACCGCGCGGAATGGATAGAATCAGAGTTCAGTTGTCTGCCGCACATTCAACCGAACAGGTAGCTTTCGCAGTCGAAAAATTCACTAAAGTCGGCAAAGAACTCGGTATGATTAAATAAATCTTAGTCCTTGTGTACCCAAGCAGGAGCTTGGGTACAAGATTAAAAAGCTATATCCCAAGCAGGAGCTTGGGTACAAGATTAAAAAGCTATATCCCAAGCGGGAGCTTGGGTACAATATTACAAAAACTATATCCCAAGCTCCTGCTTGGGATATAATTAATACACAGATTTTATAATTCAAGCTAAAATAAACGACAATCTTATCTAAAGGAAAAAAATATGAAAAAGAAAATTTCGAAAATACTTGTAACAGGTGCAGTCGGACAGATTGGTTCAGAATTAACGCTTGCTCTCCGCAAAAAATACGGAGCCGAAAATGTTGTGGCAACCGGACGTAAAACAGAGCCAAGTAAAGAATTATTGGAATCCGGTCCCTTCCATTTTATCAATGTGAATGACACTAATTCAGTTGAAGAAATTATTAACAAATATAATATTGATACGATTGTCCACATGGCGGCTATTCTTTCAGGTGTCGGCGAGAAAAACCCGATGCTCTGCTGGGATGTAAACATGAACGGTACAATCAATATTTTAAATCTTGCTGTGAAACACGAAATGGCACAAGTGCTGATGCCAAGTTCAATTGCTGTTTGGGGACCCGGCACTCCGGCAATAGCACCCCAGGAAACTTTCCTGAAACCGACAACTATGTACGGATTAACAAAAGTGGCAGGCGAACTTCTCGCAGATTACTATGTACATAAATTCGGATTGGACAGCCGCGGCTTGCGCTATCCTGGTATTATCTCCTGCGAAACACTTCCCGGCGGCGGAACTACCGATTACGCAGTTGCTATTTATTATGAAGCTGTAAAAAATAAACATTATACCTGCTTTGTAAAAGAAGACACAAAGCTCCCGATGATGTATATGCCGGACTGCCTTAAAGCCACTATGGACCTTATGGAAGCACCGTTCGAAAACCTTAAGCATCATAATGATTTCAACGTCGGCTCAATGAGTTTCGATGTAAAAACATTAGCCGATTCAATTAAAAAATATATCCCCGAATTTACAGTTGATTATGCTCCTGATTTCAGACAGGCAATTGCAGATTCATGGCCCGACGGAGTCGAGGACACTGCCGCACGTCAGGAATGGGGCTGGAATCCCTCTTACGATCTGGATTCAATGACAAAAGATATGCTCGCAAACTTAACGGAAAAACACAAAAAAGGTTTGATATAATTCTTAATACAATTCATCCGATAACTTCTCAGTCATCGGATGAATTATTTTTTCTATCTGACTATTACAAATTTTCTGCAAAACTGCTGATGTTTATTTTTAAGAATTATAAAATAAACACCGGGATTTAATCTGTTAAAATCAGCTTTGAACTTGTTACTTAATGTATTCTGAATTATATCAGAATCCAGCTTTCTCCCGAAAATATCTGATATCTCAAGATTATAGGCTTCGTCTGCAATCGTATTGAGTTTAAAATTTATTATGCCGTCAGAAGGATTAGGATAAATATTATCAATATCCTTCGTTTCGATTTCTTTTACATCAAACATACAATTCTTTATATTAATTACTTTTTGATGCCTGATATCCTGCGATGACGCACCAAGCTGTATTTCATAATCGCCGGGTTCAATCTCATATTTATGATTTGTAGTGTCGTAATAATATAATTCCTTAAGGTTCAAAAGTAAAGTATCAGTTTTCACTTCTCCTGCTTTAAGTTGAACCCGTTTGAACCCTTTCAATTGCTTAATAGGCTGAGAGATTTTTGAATCAATTTTTCTAGTATATAATTGCACAATTTCCTCTCCGTATAATTTACCGGAATTTTGTATTGTGAAAATAACCGGAATAGTATCTTTTTTACACAACTCAATAGTATCCAAAGGTACAGTCAGACTTAAATAATTATAAGTAGTGTAACTCAAACCATATCCGAAAGGATATAGAACTTCTTTATCGAAATACCTGTAAGTTCTTCCTTTCATGTTGTAATCAGTAAAATCAGGCAGGTCAGTAACAGATTTATAAAATGTAATCGGTAATTTACCTGATGGATTGTAATCACCAAATAAAATATCCGCTACTGCACCTCCGGTTTCAGAACCGCCGTACCATGCCTGCAAAATTGCCGGGATACTGTCTTTCTCCCAGTTAAGCGAAAGGCAACTTCCGCTACCTATTACCAGAATTACTGATTTGTTATTATTTTTAAGGACTTTTAATACTTTTTCCTGAGTTGTAGGTAAATCAAGAGTAGTTCTGTCTCCTCCGTAAAAACCGGGTATATCCATCTTCAAATTCTCATTTTCATAATATGATGATAAACCCCCTGCGAAAATAACCAAATCGCTGTTACGGGCAATCTCTGCGAACTTCTTCAAAGTGTCTTCACAAGAATTCTCTTTTCCCATTTCAAGAACTGCTTTAGAATTATCCTGATGAAAGTAATACTCAATTTCTATTGGATATTCTATATCTTTAAAGAGTGAGTCAAAGCCAAGCTTAGAATGATTTCCGTCACCCCAAATTTCGATAATGGTTTTATTGTCAATTATTAATCTAATCCCATCATCTGATAAAGTTTTGAATGTGTAATAACCGTCTTCATCAACTCTTAATGTCCCTGTCCAGCGCACTGAAAAAGAATCCTTACTTATACCATAACCCGGAGAATTTCTATTCCAATAAAAATTTATGCTTGTATCAATCCTTGTCAAAGCCGGTTTGCCCGACAAATTTATGTTGTTGAAGTATTCTCCCTTTAAACCCTGAAAACCGTTATCAGTTCTAAAATACTTGGAACTCACAACCTCAGTTAGCGAACCGACTACCTCACAACCTTTTGTATATATAATATTTGTTTCTGCGGGTAACTTGCTCTTTAATCCATCTAAAATTGTTACATAGTGGGAGGGCCAACCAGTATAGCTTCCCAGAAATTCAAAAAATACATTGGCATGAGGTCCGATTAAAAAAATATTCTTATATTTTTTTTTATTTAGCGGTAGAATATTCCCTTCGTTTTTGAGAAGAACCATTCCTTCCCTGGCGGCATGTCTCGATAAATCGCTGTGTTCTTTCGAATCTAATACAGAATCCGGTATTCTGTTGTATTCAACTGAATCTTTAGGGTCAAATAATCCTAGCAGAAATCTTGCTTTGAATAATCTGAATGCGGAAGTATCAATATCAGCTTCAGTTATCAATCCCAAATCAAGAGCACCTTTCAGATTTTCAGAATAGAATACCCCGCAATCCAGATCACATCCTGCTTTCAATGCTTTTGCCGCCGCATCTTCATTAGAAGATGCGTATGAATGACCCCAAAGAATATCACCTATCGCATAGCAATCTGAAACTACATAACCGTTAAATCCCCACTTGTTTCTTAGTATATCGGTTAACATAACCTTACTTGCACTTATCGGAACTCCCATATAAGCATTGTAAGCGCTCATTATAGAATAGGCTTTACCTTCCATAATAGCGGCTTCAAAAGCCGGCATATATGTTTCCCAAAAATCACGTTCATCGGTAATTGCATTAAAATAATGGCGCAGGGATTCGGGCCCGCTGTGGACAGCGTAATGTTTAGGAGATGCAATGGCTTTAAAGTACTTTTTATTTTCTCCCTGCAGACCTTTAATAAAAGCAACTGCAAATCTTGAAGTTAAATAAGGGTCTTCGCCGTAAGTTTCCTGCCCCCTTCCCCAACGCGGATCCCGGTTAATATTCATTGTCGGTGACCAAAAATTTAAACCGATTTCATTCTTTTTGAACTTTACTCTTGCTTCGTCGGAAATAGCTGAAGATATTTTATACATCAGAGGGATATCCCATGTTGAGGCTAAGACTATTGATTGTGGAAAGACGGTTGCATTTGGACTCACAAGCCCATGGAGGCATTCATTATGCCAGTTATAAACCGGAATGCTTAACCTCGGAATTGCCGGGGCACTTCCTGAAGAAAGTTGATTAATTTTTTCTTCAACAGTCATTTGGGAAATCAGATTTTTAACTCTTTGGTCAATATCCGTTATTTGCTGAGCTTGCAGGTATAAAGTCAGAAAGAAAAATGAAACAACAATAATGAATTTCATACAAAACAAACCAATTACTTAATAAATTACACCAACTTTATTTTCCAGGAGATTATATTTTTATAATTTGCACCTCCCCTTATTAACAAAGACACATTTTTTGGCAAAAGGTCTCAAAAAATTTTAAAATAATTAAAAAATACTTACTATTATTAAAAATAATATCCCGCTTAATTTATGATTATTTGCTTATAAATATTATTCCATTTTTTAATATAAAAGTATTAAATCCCCGGCTCTTTATAGTATAGAAGTAAATACCTGGCAGATTGATAATAATCTGATTTTTGTTTTTACCCGGGTGAGAAACAATATCATTATTTTGAACAACCCTTCCGCAAATATCAGTTATTTGAAGCTCCAAATTATTAATGCTATCAGAAAACCATGCAAGGTTAAATATACCTTCTGACGGGTTTGGATAAACTTCAAAATTATCAAGATCATCTTTAATCGAGTCATTTACATTTATAGTATTATGAATCTCAGCTACAAGAAGAACATCATTAGTATCCGGAGGAAAATATGTTAAAGTATCATGGCTTATTGAAATATTTCCATTGATTTTTTTCCCTGTCATTGTATTCAATAGATATGCATTATATGTATTAGAATTATTGTCCAGTTTTAAGTTAATTGATGTTGTGGAAATAGGCAGATAAGCCAAAATCAAAGAATCATTTCTTGCCACAGGTATATGAAATTTACTTTCACTGCTTATAATTAGTTCTTGCGATGGTTTTAAAGTGTACCATCTTAAATCCTCCATTATCTTTTTCAATACAGTCAATTGCCCGGAACCGGCAAATTTCCAAGCTGAGTCCACAGTAAAACGTGCGTCATATTCGCCCATATTACGTGAAGTACTCCACTGGAAAACACCATTTGCACCATAAGTTATACCAACAGTTGCACCGGAGAGTATACTGCTGTATCTGGCTTTTCTGATATAAGGGGCGGTTATCCTGCTTGTTAAAGAGTGCCCTTCCACCCAAAAATCGGTAGGTATATCCTCGTAACAACCTTCACCGTCCACAACCGGTTTTGACGGTTGCAGTTTGAATGCATCTTGACCTAAAATCCAGGCATATTGCCCGTCAAATGTGTGCGAAGACTGATACATATTGAAGTCCATCCATTTTGTTTCGTTATTAAAATAGAACCAGCCGCCGGTGGAACCCATTGAGTGCATAGTTGCCAGATTTTGCCATCCGTCAGCTTCTCTTAATGTTAGTGCAAAATTATTCCAGAAATTATTTTGCTCGGGTTTTTCGTATGTCAAATCTCCGGCAACAATCCATGCTACGTGGTATCCGCCATATCTTGCACCAATGTATTTGGATAAGTTCAATGATTCATCAACAGTAAATTTTTCAATTTTCCAAGGAGTTGGCTGTAATTCGTTGAACCCGGCCCAAAGTGGCGCTAATACTGCTATCATTTCGTTATCGTTAAGATAAGCAACAATAGAATCCAGGTAATTAAAATACTTTGGATTGAGGAGTTTTTGATTTAAATTCAAAAAGAAGCTGTCTTTATTCTGATTGATAACCCCGATACCTTTTAAATTCATCAAATGAGACATTGGTACTAGTTGTAAGCAGGTAAAACCTTTTTTCTTCCTGTCCTGAATAAATTCCTTTACTTCACTGAATGTTGATCTCCAGGTTATTTCCCATGCAGTATCTCCAAAATAGAAAAAAGGCTCTCCGTTTCCATAGGTCAGGTATCGCTTATCGTCAGAGACTTTTATCTTACCTTTCTGATACAGTTTGTTTGTGTCATTCGAATTATCGCAATTAAATGTGCCTGTAGCTGAATAAATTCCGTTATTGTCAATGTCACTGCATGTTGTTGTAAATTTCCATGTCCCGGTTTCGTTTGGACATATCCTGGCACAATATACTTGTCCTCCGTTCCAGAAGCATCTTACTTTGATGCTTATACCGGAGGGAGAAGTAAACTCGCAAAACAAATCAATATCCGCAACCGGATTTGAATATGTCTTAGAGGATGTAAAATTAATTTGATACATTTTATTTTTAACAGCATCATTAGAAAACACTTTAAAACTTGTAAAACTGAATACTGCTATGAGAATACAAACAAATATAATAGTTCTTTTCATAAATAATTTAAATTGATTTAGTTTAATAATTTATTTTAAATCGAAAGCATTTTTTATACCTCAAAAATAATTTGCATCTTTTCTATATTAGAAAGACACATTTTTTAGCAAAAGGTCTCAAAAAATTTAAAAAAAATTAAAAATAATGTTTTTCGACCTCCCCATTTTTTCGCTCCGCTCAAAAATTTCCCCTCCTTATCAAGGAGGGGCAAGGGGTGGTCTGCTATCTTACCACCACAAATTTCTTTTTTTCGATACTGTTTCCTGCCCGCATTGTAAGAAAATACACACCCGGTGCAAGATCCGAGACATCATGACTGAAACTGTGCACGCCGGCTGTCTGCAATTGTGCATTGTCAAACTTTGCAATTTCAATACCCAGAAAATTTGTAATTGAAAGCACAACACCCTGCGGCTCCGGCATAGTATAATTAATATTTATCAGCTCCGAAGCCGGATTCGGAGAACAACTCAGAGAAAGGGAAGTGCAGATTATTTCTTCTTTTACGGGTGTTTCACCCTGATAAAATACTTCAATTCTGAAAGCTGTAAATGAAAAGAAGTTTTCTTGCTTATCTCGAAAAGATAATCCGTTGTTATTATTTACCCATTTTTCTCCCTGCCAGGATTCATACTGCATTGTTTTGATATTTCCGTTTGAGTTCTCTGTAGTAGTTCTACGCACATTATTTGTCCAACCACCATCAATCCACTTTTCATGCAAAAATAATAGTTCCTTACCGGTTATTCCATAGTTATAGGTATAACGGTAAGAATTCAGCCAAACACCATTATCCCAATTTTCATATAATTCTGAAAGCTTTAAATTATTAGTGCCATAAGTATTGGTTCTTCGGTTTGCACTAATCCATTCTCCATTATTCATTAATTCAGCAAAATCTAAAAGCAAGTTTTTGTTCGAATCAAAAGTATAGCTATGTCGTGCGCCAATCTCCCACTGACCGTTTTTCATCTCTTCAATAGTCCAACTAATTCGATTTCCACTTGAATCATAGGCATAACTGTATCTTGAGGGATTCAACATTTGCCCATTGATCCACCTTTCTTGAATTTCAATAAAAATTCGATTTGTCGAATCATATGAATAACTGTATTGGGATTGTTTCACCCATTTACCTCCTCCCCACTGTTCATATATAAAAACAAGCTGGTTCCCGTTAGAATCATAAGTGCGGGTTCGTCTTGTATAATTCGTCCATATCCCATTTGCATAATTTTGCGTTGAATCAATTAGAGGTTTCCCGTTAGAATCATAAGTATAAGTAAATCTTGAAGAATTCGTCCACTGTCCGTTTATCCATGATTTAAATAAATATTCAAGAATACTATCCTTTGAGTCATAGGTGTTGACACAATATTGTAAATTAGTCCATACATCGTTCTTCCGAAGTTCTATCATAAATGACAACTGTTTTCTGTTAGAATTATAAGTGTAACTGGTTCTCGCACTATCCACCCACTGTGAGCCTTGCCAGCCTTGAACTAATATAACAGATATGTTCCCGCTTGAGTCGTAAAGATAATTATATTTTCTATTGTTTTTTGTTAGAGAATACAAAACAACACTCTCAACCAGATCGCTGTTGCTCTGTAATTTCGGTGATTCCTCTTTAGAATTTACATTATCAGTTGCAAGTGCAGGAACTGAGAATAAGAATAGCAATAAAAAAACAGTAAGTGCTTTCATTGGGGACTCCTTAAAAAAAATGACTCACCATATAAAGAAGTTGTATTATATTACTAACTTACAAATTTATAATCTTAAAAGCAAACTATATGATTTTTTTCGATATACTCTGCTTCGTTTCTTTAAATAAAAGGAGAACCTGAAACAAGTTCAGTATGTCGAGATGGTTCCTTTGATATGTTCGGGATAAAAAAATGTTCCCAAGCAGGAGCTTGGGAACAAGGTAAATTCTATGTTTCTTCAATTCAGAATTCAGAATTCAGAATTCAGAATTCAGAAATATTTATAATCGCCGCAATTGCACTTTGTCCACTTCCAATTAGTAACGGGTAAGGGATTGCCGAACTTGTTACCTTCCCATTTCTCTTCGAAGTAGAGGTCAGTCATAAAATAGCACCAGTTATCTTTATCTTTTACCAGAACGCTGACATAAGATTGAGAAACTCTGTGTGTTGTGATGCCGTATTCATTTTTTCTGACACTCCATTCATCATTGTAATCCTCAGTCATTATAACTTTCAGAATTACTTCGCCCGGGTCTAAGTACTCCTGAATTATTTTTTTCATCTTGTCAATACTCAAAAGTTTATCTTTAAATCCCTTGCTCGGCTTTTTGAAAACATCGGGAACAGGAGTGTTCCTTGCGATATTATCCTTAGAGTTCTTTAAGGCTAAATCAGCATCTGCTCTCATTTTCTCAGGACTGAAACCAGTAAGGTCAAGATTAATTGTACCCTTAACTACAGATGGTCCCTTATTATAAAAATATACATCAATATTATGGCTTCTCGGTGACAGTTTTTCGAATTCCTTAACCCAGCCTTGTCCGTCGTTCACACGGACAGAAACAGCGGGGTCAGGCAAAATTTCCGTAACATAATAAGCATTTACACCTGCGGCAGAATCACCCAAATCTGTAAACACATTCCAGCAGCCATAATCAACATCCACACATTTTTTGTCAATATCAATTCTTATCCACCCGTCATAAAAGCCGATGTAATCTGCAACTCTGGCATCTAAATAGACTACACCGTATATTCTGTCATTTGCCGTAAAACTGTTTGTAAACTGATTCGGGTCTTCCTTGCCTATAATAATCGGTTGCTTCGAAAACAGAAATTTTCCTGCATTCTGTTTATGAAAATCACTTGACCAGATATTCTGATAATAAGGACCTGAAAGGTCAATGAAAGATTTTTCCGCATCATTTTTTAATGAGCTGATATCAGAATTACCCGGTAAAAGAGCTATACCGTATTCAACATCATTAACGGCTGATTTAGCTGTCATTATAGCTTTAAATATCTTGCCTTCGCCTTTCAGCTTATAGGCTTCCTCTATAGCGGTATTAATTTCAGTTTTGAATTTACCGCCGTAATATTTCAGCTTATAATCGTTAAATCCCAGAACCTGCTTGGCATTGGCTTGAGAAATATTATTCGAACCGTTACCTTCCT
>JBAYGQ010000012.1:0-14760 GCA_041666585.1 Bacteroidota bacterium | reverse complement strand
CCAAGCGGGAGCTTGGTAACAAGGGATGAATCGGAAATTGAAAATAGATAAATGTTACCAAGCGGGAGCTTGGTAACAAGTGTAAGAAAGAATAATTCATAATTTATAATTCATAATTTATAATTAGAAAAATGGACTTATTTGCAATAACATTCTGGGCTTTTGCCGCAATTATAGTTATATCGGCAATAATTGTCGTAACCTCGAAAAACATTATGTATTCTGCGTTTTCATTGCTGTTTACTTTTTTTGGGGTAGCGGGAATTTACGTAATGCTTAACGCCGACTTTCTGGCTTTGACACAAATAATGATTTATATCGGCGGTATCTTAGTATTAATTATTTTCGGTGTTATGCTTACTTCAAAAGTTACAGGAGTTGATATTAAAGAAGGGATTACCGGTAAAATTCAGTTAGGAGTAACTGCCGCCGCAACAGCTATTATTGCAATAACACTGATTACAATTTATTCTAATGCAAAATGGTTTCTGAAAGATTCAAAACCCTTGGAGCAGACTATTAATCCGATTGGTACTATCCTGCTGACAGATTATCTGTTGGCATTTGAAGTTGCGTCTGTTCTGTTATTAGTTGCTATTGTAGGTGCGGCTCTTATTGCAAGAACGAAGAAAGAGATTGAGATGAAATAGAGTTTTGTTACCAAGCGGGAGCTTGGTAACAAGATTGAAACAAAGATGGATTCCCGCTTTCGCGGGAATGACAAAATGAAAAATTTAATTATTGAAATATTAATATAAAAAATAAATGGAAATAACATGACAATCGGGTTGACACATTATTTGGTTTTGAGTGCAATACTTTTTTCACTCGGTTTATTCGGTATAGTTACCCGCAAAAATGCAATTATGGTGCTTATGGGATTAGAATTAATCCTTAATTCTGCAAACATTAACTTTATTGCATTTGCTAAATTCGGTGGAATGAATATCGAAGGGCATGTAGCCGCTATTTTCGTAATTATTCTTGCCGCCGCTGAAGCGGCTGTGGCACTCGCAATTATTCTGAATATTTATCATAATTACAAGCATATTAATATTGATGAGATTGATAAACTAAAAGAGTAAATTCTGAATGATGAATTCCGAATTAAAGTTAGAAAACTAATATAATAAAATAAAAAATCGAATTTATTATGGCAAAAGAAACATTACTTCAAATTACGGCAATTATCCTCGTTCTACCGTTGTTTGGTTTTATAATCAATATCTTCTTCGGTAAAAAGCTCGGGAAAATAAGTTCGTACATTGCTACAGGAATTTTAGGCATTGACCTTGTACTGTCGGCAATTGTAGCTTATACTAAAGTAGCGGTTTACGAAAGCACAAATATAATTCAAACCAAATTCGACTGGCTCAATCTCGGCAATTCCACATTTAACGGTGTTACACACTGGCTCGGGATTCAGGTTGGCATCGGTATAGATAATCTAGCCGCTTTGATGTTGATAGTAGTAACTTTAATCAGCTTTTTGGTTCATTTGTTTTCGACCGAATACATGGCTGATGACAAAAAGTTTTCACGCTATTTCGCTTTTCTGGGATTGTTCACATTTTCAATGCTTGGAATAGTAATAGCAAATAATTTCCTGTTTATGTATGTATTCTGGGAATTAGTCGGAATCAGTTCGTACCTTTTAATCGGTTTCTGGTACGAGAAAAAATCTGCGGCGGATGCTGGCAAGAAAGCATTTTTGACAAACAGAATCGGTGACCTCGGCTTTTTCATCGGAATAATGATTCTGTATATCACATACGGTTCGTTCATGTTCGAGGATATTTTCGGAGGCATCGCTTCGGGACTCCTTCCTTTCAACAGCGGGACATGGCTTACAGCGGCGGGTATATTTATTTTCTGTGGTGCAATCGGTAAATCCGCACAGTTCCCGTTACACGTCTGGTTACCGGACGCAATGGAAGGTCCTACACCTGTAAGCGCATTAATCCATGCTGCTACAATGGTTGCCGCAGGTGTTTATTTGGTCGCAAGAGTTTTCCCGATGTTCTCAGCCGATGCTCTGACTTTTATTGCTTACATCGGTGCAATTACGGCATTTATGGCGGCTACAATCGCTATTACGCAGGTTGACTTCAAAAAAGTGCTGGCTTACTCTACGGTCAGTCAGCTCGGATATATGATAATGTCTCTCGGAGCCTGCTCTTATACAACAGGATTTTTCCATTTGGTAACTCATGCGTGGTTTAAAGCCGCATTATTCCTTGCATCGGGCTCGGTGATTTATGCAATGCATCAGGCGGCACATCATTTTAACGACCACCACACTGACGCACAGGATATTCGTAATATGGGCGGTCTCCGTAAAACAATGCCATGGACTTATTTTACATTTTTATTTGTAACACTTGCTATTTCCGGAGTACCGCTTACTTCAGGCTTTTTGAGCAAAGACGGAATTCTTGCTGGTACAATGGCATTCGGGCAGTTAACAGGTCACTGGTTCATACCCATTGCAGGGTTTGCTTCCGCAGGTATAACTGCGTTTTATATGTTTCGTTTATTAATCAATGCTTTTCACGGTGAGCCCAAAACTCAGATTGCAAGTCATACAAAAGAGAATAAATTTGTAATTGTGTTTCCTCTTGTTCTATTATCGGTATTGTCTCTTTGGTTCTTTTATTCACCGAATCCTATTGATGCAAATAAGGGCTGGTTTGCCAAAGTGATCAGAATGCCGACATCTGCCGTTCCTGCGGCATATCAGTTTGATTTTCTTCAAAAAGAAAACGAGAAAATTAATCCTTGGCTTTTAACTGATTCTAAATATGCAATAAAAGAACACAACATTGCAGGTACAACTATTAAACATGAGTCACCTGCTACGGAAGAACATCATGCAGAAGCCGCCGGAGCTCATGCCGCTGTTCATCATGCAGAGTATAAATATGAGGAATTTGCACACAAGGCTCATGTTCCCGCAATGATACTATCTATTTTAATTGCAGGATGCGGAATTCTGTTCTCATTTCTGATGTATCAGTTTAAAATATTCAATGCCGATGCAATGGAAAAACAGTTTAAAACACTGCATACCTTCTCGTTCCGCAAATGGTATTTCGACGAAATTTATTATGCTACGGCTGTAGGCGGCAGTATTTTATTTGCTAAGATACTGGCAATTTTTGATAATAAAGTTATTGACGGAATGGTGAATCTGACAGCATTTTTATCTCGCGGATTCTCTTATTTCGTAGGTCATTTCGATAATATCGTTGTTGACGGTTTTGTGAATTTAGTTGCAAATGTAACAGGATTTTTCGGTGCTATCTTCCGCAAAGTACAGACAGGAAGAATACAGACTTATATTATTTTTGCGATAATCGGATTGATGGTTTTAATATATATGTTTATTTGAAATAGATGTCTTCATTACCAAGCAGGAGCTTGGTAATGAGATAGGTTGTAATTTTACCAAGCGGGAGCTTGGTAACGAGAATAACTGCTCATTGAGCTTGTCGAAATGAGCAAGAAGAAGTTCCCTTCGACAAGTTCAGGGAACGAAAAATTAATATTGAAATATTATTAACAATTAAAATAAACTCTTATCCGGAGGATAAATGTTTCACTTATTTGGTTTGGGACCTCTTACTTGGATTACTTTTTTGCCTTTAATAGGGATGATTATTATTTTTCTTATCCCTTCAGGAAAAGATGAACGAAGTAAAGAAATTTCAATAACTTTATTCAGGTTCACAACCGTCCTTTTCACATTTTTGCAGCTAGTTCTGGCAATTATTATTTATATGAACTACGACAACAGTATGGCAGGTGTTAATACGGCACAGGGTATGCAGTTTGTAGAAAAATTCCGCTGGATTGAACTTGGCGGTTTGCCTATGCTGGGAAATGTGAGAATAGACTATTTTGTAGGTATTGACGGACTTAGTGCCCCAATGATTCTTCTGACCGCAATCGTTTGCTTTGTAGCTTCCTTTGCTTCATGGAGCATCAACAAAGCCCACAAGGGTTATTTCGCAATGTATCTTTTATTAGATTTAGGAATGATGGGTGTATTTGTTGCACTCGATTTCTTCCTTTTCTATGTATTCTGGGAATTGATGCTACTGCCGATGTACTTCCTGATTGGTATCTGGGGCGGTCCCCGTAAAGAGTATGCGGCTATTAAGTTCTTCCTTTATACATTGTTCGGCAGTGTGTTCATGCTGCTCGTAATGATAGCCCTGTACTTTGCTGTCGGTTCGTTCAATATGCTCGATATGATGAATCCAGCCAATTTTAGTAAAGATTCTATACTTTTCGGAATAGGAACAACATGGAGGCTTGTCGCGTTTATGGCGCTCTTTGTAGGGTTTGCCATCAAGGTACCTTCAGTTCCGTTCCATACATGGCTTCCCGATGCCCACGTAGAAGCACCGACTCCTATTTCAGTGATTCTTGCCGGTGTGCTTTTGAAGATGGGTACTTATGGAATGCTCAGGATAAGTTGGCCTATCTTTCCGGACGGAGTTAAATACTTCCAGTACTTTATTGCAATTGTAGGCGTAGTCAGCATTGTTTACGGCGCTTTCTGTGCTTTGGGGCAACATAAGGTAGGAAAGCGGGATTTCAAGAAACTTATTGCTTATTCCAGTGTCAGCCACATGGGATATGTAATGCTCGGTATGGCTTCAATGACATCGATTGGTATGACCGGAGCAATATTCCAAATGTTTAACCACGGAACAATCACCGCTATGCTATTTATGATTGTCGGAGTAATCTATGACCGTTCGCATACACGAGGCTTGGATGACTTCGGCGGATTAGCAAACAAGATGCCTGTTTATACATTTATTATGTCAATAGCATTTTTTGCCGCAATAGGATTACCCGGTATGAGCGGATTTATAAGCGAAATGTTTGTGTTCCTCGGTTCGTTCCAGACATATCCCGTTCTTACGGCAATTGCCGGATTAGGTATAATTTTCGGAGCGGCTTATATGCTTTGGACATTGCAAAAAGTATTTTTCGGAACTCTACCTGAAAAATGGTCAGGACCCTGGGACCCGACTCATAAAAAATATAAAACAGATGACATTAACGGAGTTGAACTTATAGCTTTGGTTCCGCTTGCAGTAATAATAATTTATTTAGGTTTTCAGCCCAGTGCTATAACAAATATGATGACTGCTTCGGCTAACCATCTTGTCGAGTTTGTAAATACAGGCTGGTGGAAAATTGCAGCAGGTCTTTGATAATGCTGAATTCTGAATTGAAGAAGGATTCTGAAACAAGTTCAGAATGACAGAGCGAAAATTGGAAGTAGATTCTGAAACGAGTTCAGAATGACAGAGTAAAGATTGAGAATAGATTCTGAAACGAGTTCAGAATGACAGAATAAAGATTGAGAATAGATTCTGAAACGAGTTCAGAATGACAGAGTAAAAAAATATTTAAATTTTAATTTAATAAATAAAAATTTATGATACCGTTAGAGTTTTTTAACGAATTGCAAAAAAGCATAAATCTTTTTAAACCGGAGACGGCTCTGATAGCAACTTTTATAGTTGCTCTTATAGCTGACCTGATATTCCGTAAATCGAAAAACGTGTCCGGTGTGATAGCCCTGCTCGGTTTCGTCATAACGGGAATTTTCCTCTGTGGACAACACGATACAAGTACTGCGGCTTTTTCCAAAATGCTTGCTATTGACCCGTTTGCAGTTTATTTTAAATGGATTATCCTGATTAGCAGTTTCATTGTTGTTGTAATTTCATTCTTTGCAAAAGAACTGTACGATTCACATCCAAGACTGGGTGAGTATTTCTCACTCATCGTGGGTATGTCTGTCGGTATGTTTTTATTAGTGGGTGCAACCAATTTAATTCTGGTTTATCTCGCAATCGAAACTATGAGTATCAGTTCCTACATACTTACGGGATATACCAAAGAAATCAGACGGGCAAGCGAAGCCTCACTGAAATATGTAATATTCGGAGCGATTTCTTCCGGCATTATGATTTATGGAATTTCGATTTTATTCGGTTTGACAGGTTCTTTGAATCTATATGATATTAATCTTGCAATTACTCAAGGTGGAATCGGATTATTCCCTCTGTTAATTTCATCGATGATGATAATAGCGGGATTTGCCTATAAGATTTCTGCTGTTCCTTTCCACTTCTGGACACCTGATGTTTACGAAGGAGCTCCTGTTTCTATTACGGCATATCTATCAGTTGCATCAAAAGCGGCGGGTTTTGCGATATTAATCCGATTCATTAAAATCACTTTTATTGATTCGCATTTGACTTTGACCGGTTCATGGATGTTCGTCGGAAATATAGACTGGCACTTTGTAATCGCTGTCATCTCGGTTCTTACTATGACTCTCGGCAATCTGCTTGCTTTATGGCAGACAAATGTTAAAAGAATACTTGCTTATTCGAGTATCGCACATGCAGGTTACATGCTGATGGGTGTTGCAGTTATGACAGACGGAGGAGTTTCTTCTGTTCTGACATATTTCTTCTTTTACCTTCTAATGAATTTGGGTGCATTTTTTGTCGTGATGCTTTTTGCGAATAAAATCGGCAGTGAAGAGATTGATGATTATACCGGAATCGGCTTCCGCGCTCCTATTTTGGCTATTTGCCTTGCAATCTTTTTAGTATCATTAACCGGGTTACCACCGACAGCAGGTTTCATAGGTAAGATGGCACTCTTCTTTGCTGTTATTAAATCGGGTTATATTTGGCTTGCGGTTGTAGGTGTGCTTAACAGTGTTGTGTCGCTTGTGTATTATGCCAAGATTTTCCGCAATATGTTTTTACGCGGAGTGGATGCTCCGAGAGAAAAACTCTCATTCAGTCCTGTATCGGTAATACTTTTACTTATCATAACGATTCCGACTTTATTGTTTGGAGTATACTTTCAGCCAATTTTGGACTGGGCGAATAAATCAGTTGTGATGTTACTCGGCAAATAATTTATTTTACAAAACTTGTTTTTTTTAAAGGGGCTATTGCCCCTTTTTTTTGGGAATTGGGATTATATTTATTATTTTTAATTTCTTACTAATTATTTACAGGAAAAATATGTTCGGAAAAATTATATTTGTATTTTTAGTATTCTTTAGTTTCTGTTTTTTGCAGGCAAAAGAAATTACCCAGATTACTAGTGAAAATCCCCATTATCTGATTTCCGTTACACGCGGAAGTGTCCCAATCGGAGATATTGAAATTGAACTGTTTCCTGAGGTTGCACCTAAGCATTGTCATAATTTCGATAGCCTTGTTGCTATAAAATTTTATGACGGAACAGCTTTCCATCGCGTTATTCCGAATTTTATGATTCAGGGCGGAGACCCGAATTCCAAAGACAAACCCCGTAATACCTGGGGCTACGGAGACCCCTCGCAAACAACTGTACCTGCTGAGTTCAGTCAGATTTCACATATTCGCGGTATTTTATCTGCGGCTCGTCTTGGAAATGATACAAATAGCGCAACTTCCCAGTTTTTTATTTGTGTTGCACCTGCAACACATCTTAACGGGAAATATTCTGTTTATGGCCAGGTTGTAAGCGGCATGAATGTAGCAGATATAATAGTTAATTCACCAAGAGATGCAATTGACAATCCATACGAAAAAGTTGCTATGACTATAAAAAAAGTTGAACCGACTTCAGTTGCAGAAAATGATAAAAATAAAGATTATAAAATAATGGTTTATTTAAATTCAAATTTGAATGAAATAAGTTTCAATACAAAAGGTGAAAACGTAGAGCTTTCAGCAATCCGAATTTTTGATATTTCTGGAAAAGTGTATTTTGATAAGTCTTATTCCGGTATTCAGAATTTGGAACAGCTTAGAATTCCTGCGAATACCTACCCTTCAGGTGCATATATTTTGCAATTAATCGGATATGAAGGTAAAATAAATACTCTGAAAATTGTAATTGAATAAAATGGAATCCGATATTTATAATGCAGAAAAAATCGCAGTTGTCCGTACTGATAGATTGGGCGATATGGTTCTTACTTTGCCAATGTGCATGGCATTGAAGAAGGAACTGCCTTCAGCAAAAGTCGTGTTAATTGCACGGAGCTACGCAAAAAGTATACTTAAAAATTGTCCTGCAATTGACGATGTTTTGTTTATTGACGAATTTCCGAACGGAATAAAAAGTATTTTTTCCGAGAATAAATTTTCTGCCGTTTTCTATCCCAGACCTCGATTTAAAGAGTGTTGGGCAGGTTTTCGGGTAGGTATTTCTTTAAGAGTCGGAACATCCTATCGTTATTATTCTTTCTTATTTAATCATAGAATTAAAGACCACAGAAAAAATGCTGAGTTCCACGAGGCGGAGTACAACACGCGTATGGTCTCTTCAGTTTTAGGAAAGCAGGTTGAGACAGAATTAGTCAGACCTTATGTTAGTCCTGAATCAGTGGAGGAATTAGAGTTAATAGCAAAAAAAGCCGGCTTAGATTTGAGTAAAAAGTATATAATTATTCATCCCGGAAGCGGAGGTTCATCGAGAAACTGGAAAGCAGAATCTTTCGGTGTACTTGCAAATCTGATTATGGATAAATATGGCTTTCAGACTGTAATTACAGGCTCAGAAGAAGAGCAGATTTACTGTGATATTTCAGAGAAATTATGTCCAAATTCCGTAAATTTATGCGGAAAACTTTCTTTGGAGCAGTTGATTTCGCTGATTTCAAGGGCTTCTATCCTGACTGCTAATTCAACAGGTGTCCTGCATATAGCCGCCGCTCTGGATATACCTGTGCTTGGACTTTATCCTAATACTCCGCATTTATCGGCAAAACGCTGGGGACCTTACTGCAAAAAATCACTGACTATAAGTCCTCCTGATAAATTAAATCCTAAGTTTCGGGATAATATGCAGGCGATTGAAGTAAGTACAGTATTCGAAGCGGCACAAAAACTATTAGGAACTTAAATTTCTGAATCAAGGATTAAACGGATAAAGATATTGCACGGATTTTAGAATCAATAATTATTATATAATTTTACTTTTCACAATACGTCAAAAATAAACGCAATATTTAATCATTTTAAAACTAATTTAATCAAAGAATGTCTGTACCTGCAATAGAAATAAAACAGCTTACTCTGAGTTTTTCGAAGTATGTCGCTTTAGATAATATCAATCTATCAATTGAAGAAAATTCTTTTATTACTATTGTAGGTCCTAACGGTGCAGGTAAATCAACTCTTCTTAAAGTTATTCTCGGAATTATTACTCCTACCATAGGTGAAGTCCTTTTATACGGAAAGCCGCTACAGTCAATCTCTCCGAAGGATATTGGATATGTGCCGCAGATAAAAACTCTTGACAGAACATTTCCCGCACTCCCCATAGAGCTTGTGGCTACGGGTATAAAAGGCTCATGGATAGGAAGATTAAATAAATCTGAATATAAAAAAGCTCTCGAAGCTTTAGAGCAGGTAGGTGCAAAACATTTGGAACGACGTCCGTTAAATAAATTATCAGGAGGTGAACTCCAGAGAGTCTATCTCGCCCGGGCTGTAGTCAGGGAGCCGAAATTACTTATTCTTGATGAGCCTGCTACAGGAATTGATTACATTGGTGAAACCGATATTTATAAAATAATAGACGAATACCAGAATACTAAAGGTGCGACAGTCCTGATGGTTACACACGACTGGGACGCCGCATACCATCATGCTGATTTTATTCTTCTGATGAACCGCAGTCTGATATGTTTCGAAAAACCCGATAAAGCTTTTTCGGAAGCATGCCTTCGTCAAACATTCGGACACGTAGGGCACAAGCATGATATGCTGTTCGGGGAGCATTCACATGATTGATGCTTTATCATTGGCTTTTATTCAGAGGGCGATTATCGCCGGCATCTTTGTGGGTTTTCTGGGTAGCTACTATGGAGTTTTTATTGTTCAACGGAACATGAGTTTCATGGGAAGCGGACTTGCTCATGCGGCTTTCGGAGGAGTAGCGCTTGGCATACTTTTGCAGTACGAACCTCTTTGGGTTGCTGTTCCTTTTACTATTCTTGTTGCAATTCTGATTACTTGGCTGAAAGAAAAAACCAGACTTGGCGTAGATACTTCGATAGGTGTGCTGTTTGCAGTTTCGGTAGCACTCGGAATTATTTTCCTTTCATTAAAAAGAAATTATACTGCCGATGCTTTTTCTTATTTGTTCGGTTCTATTCTTGCTGTGCAGGTAGTTGATTTATATTTTACCCTTTTTGTAGTAGTGCTGACTATCGCAACATTTTTCAGATACTGGCAAAGATGGGCTTATGCTACGTTTGATTCTGAGCTTGCCAAAACGGACAGATTGCCTGTTGTCCGTGACGATTATGTATTATCAATTTTAATTGCGGTAACAATTGTTGTATCCGTTAAATTGGTAGGAATAATTTTGATTTCATCATTTCTCGTAATACCTGCCGCAACCGCACGTTTACTATCTAAAACCTTCAGGAGCATGACATTTTTTTCTGTCATAATCGGTATTTCAAGTTCGATAATCGGCTTATATTTTTCTTTTGCTCTCGATTTGCCTACAGGTGCAGCAATAATAATAATACAAACAATTCTTTTTTTACTCGGTATTGCATTCGACAAAATTCTAAAATCTAATTAATATTTGTTTGATTTTTTTTATATTACAAAATTATTATTTCAAATTTTGAATAAAAGTAATTTGTTCTTTTCAGGTTAAATCAACTTAATATCAAAATTATAAGAATGGTGTTGTATTGAAAATTAAATCCAAACTCCTGTTACTTTTAATGATTTTTGCGGTTTTTATATTTTATAATTCACCGTTAATTTGTGGAGTCGGTAAGGAAGAAGCATTTTTTAAAAAAGTATCCACTATCGGCTTAACCGGTGCTGAACTAATATTGATTAACCTGTATAATGACCAAAGATTTATTTTTGCTGTTACGGTAACCTTAATCATGGGATTAGTAGGCATTTCCATTGCTCTGTTAACAGACCTGTTTCTTAAAGCATTAGGTCTGGAAGTTTCAAAAATATCACATCACGAGTAGGAGATGAACAATGGAAATATTCAACTTTTATCTTCCTGTCGCTGGAATTAACTTCAATATCCTTTTACTTATCGGAATCGGTTTTTGTGTCGGAGTTTTGGGTGGTTTTTTCGGAGTAGGCGGTGCATGGATAGTTACTCCCGCATTGAACATATTCGGCTTTCCTATGCCTTTTGCCATTGGAACCGATTTTGCACATATTTTCGGTAAATCTATAATTGCCACGAAAAAGCACGGTAAGATGGGAAATGTTGACTGGAAGCTCGGTTTAACTACAATGATAGGAACAATACCGGGAGTAGAGGTAGGGGCGCAATTGATTATGTACCTTGAAAGGCTCGGAAAAGTATCAGGTTTCGATATTGTAGGAACTGCCGTAAGATGGACATATATTATCATGTTGTTCGGTCTCGGCAGTTTTATGATGTACGATTATTTTATTTTACGTGCTCGGAAAGCTAAAAGAGAAATTTTACCGGAGCGACCCGGTATTAATAAGAAGAGTCTTATAGAAAATCTCTGCACAATAAAGATTCCGCCTTTGATTTCATATAAAAAATCAGGTATAGAATCAATTTCAATTTGGGTAATTTTCGGAATTTTCTTTATATGCGGTTTCATTTCGGGATTTCTCGGAGTAGGGGGCGGGTTTATACGCATGCCTTCGCTTGTATATTTACTCGGAATGCCGACAGCTCTTGCTGTAGGAACAGATTTGTTTGTAATTATGTTAGACGGAGCATACGGATGCTTTACTTATGCTATGAAGGGTCGGGTTGAAGTATTCGCGGCACTTTTCATGCTTATAGGTGCCGCAAGCGGGGCGCAGATCGGAGTAACAGCCGTAAAATATATCCGGGGTTACGGTATAAGGTTATTATTTGCTTATATGGTACTTTTTGCAGGTATATCGGTAGTATTTAAACAGCTTTATTCTATGACTCATCATGTTTGGCTGCAGACCGCTTCAGGTATTGTGATTATGGGTTCCGCTTCTGCTATGTGTCTGATAATAATTCTAAAACTAATCATAGAAGCACGAAAAGAGAGGAAGCTAAAGCGATAGGCGGATTTTAATTATACTTATTGAAGCAAAATACTTGCTTTGTAGCAATAAAGAAATAAATAATTTTATTTTTTTAATATTTTCTATTTGATTTATATTAATATTTTCTTAATTTATTCCCACAATTGTGGGTTTAATACCTCGCAACTTGCTGCGATTGACAATTGTTTCTTGTATTGATACCTCGAAGCTTGCTTCGGGGTTGTTCATTTTGATATTCTCAAAAATAATTTTTGTAAAAATATATTTTTAAAACAGTGGAGGTCAAATGAAAAGAACTATACTCATTTATTGTTTTTCAGCAATAGCTTTGTTTTTCTGTTTTACTTCTATTGATGCTGATGCACAGCAAATCAGAAGAGTTTTAATTGAAGAAGGAACCAATACAAGCTGTGGTCCCTGCGCTGCGCAAAACCCTTCATATCAGTTATGGGTTAACAGAAACTTAGACCGTGTGATACCAATAGTTTACCATGCATGGTGGCCAGGTAAAACCGATGTTATGTATCTTTATGATACATTGATGAATCAGCAGAGAATTAAATATTACAGTATGAGTAGTGTCCCCTGCGGTGTAATGGGAGGAAAATACAATGTTCCGACAGGTAACAATTATGTAGGTGCTGTGGGTGATACAGCCGCCTGGACTATCGGTTTAAAGGCTCAAACTTTTTATTCACCGATTGGTATAACCGTTACACTTAACCAAACAGGCGGTACCGGCACAGTAACGATTGATGTTACATCTTCTGCTTCTTTCAAAGGGAAAAAATTAAGAGTAGTTATTTGCGAAGAGCATCATGCTTATACCGGAGCTCCGAATAAAGAAACAGATTTTTATTTTCTTGCACGCAAAATGCTACCCGATTACAGCGGTGTTGATATAACAATGAACGCAAACGAAACAAAACAATTTAGCTATGATTTCTCTGTTGATGCTTCCTTTGCTGACGATTTGTATGCAGTTGCTTATATTCAGGATGATGGTACAAAAGAAGTTCTTCAAACTGCATCTACTCTTGATGCTCCTTTGCCGAAAGAACCTGCATATTCAGTATTTGTTAATCAATATGATTTGGTTTTTATCGGTGCTTCAACCGATTCGAAAACTATGGAACTCGTATTGAAAAATACAACAGACAATGAAGTAACTTATATGCTCAATGCCTTTAAAACAGCGACTACTCCCGCAGACTGGACTGCAACAATTGTTGATGACAAGTATGTTGTTAAAGTTCCTGCAAAGTCTTTTGCAAAAGTAATAATTAGTCTGACAATCGGAACTACCACCGGAATCGGCGAAGCTAATCTTAATATTCTGATTCAGGGACAATCTATTTCTTTCGAATCGAGCAAGCTTGTAGGCATTTCTGAAAATATTTCCGCTCTTCATGTACAGGGAGGTAGTTCCAACTATACGGCTATGCCTATTATAGAACAAACTCACGGAACGAGTAATTACTTTAATATTTCTCCTCAAAATTTCGGTATGGCTTTTCCGCTTCTTACAAACTTAAAGTATATTTACTGGGACGGTGGAACTGACGGTAAAATTACCGCAGATGATGCGGCTATTATAGTTGACGCTATTAATAATGATATTGGTGTTATCATAACCGGTGAACAGAATACACCGGGTTTTGTGAACAATGGAATAATGGCTTTGTTCGACGCATCATGGCTTACCTGGTGCAAAGACGGCTATAACGCACCTTATGCCGTTACTCTTGCAGGTGTACCGGGAGATTTTATGAGTAAAGATTTCGGTAACAACGTTAGAGGAAATCTGCTCGGTTACCTCTTACCGATTTTCAGAATAAACAATAAGACAACTACTTTTCCGATTATGACATTTGCTAAATCGGCAGATTCAATTTTTGCTATGAGAACACAAAGACCTAACTCCAGAGCCGTGTTCCTCGGTATCAATCCCTTTGTGATTCAAGACCAGACTATCTGCGAAAAACTGATTGACCGCTCCATTTCATATGTCGAATACACAATTGTAAATGTCGATGAAGCAGAAAATCCAAAAGCTTTCAACGCAACTCTGTCACCGAACCCGGTTTCAACAAGTTCGGTTTTGAATTTCAGTTTAGCAAAATCAAATAAAGTTAAAATATCAGTTGTCAACCAGCTCGGTGAAACTGTAAAACTTGTTTCAAACGATATGATGTCCGAAGGACAGCATACGGTAAACCTGCAATTGCCTGAACTTGCCGACGGACACTATTTCGTGGTCTTACAGACTGCAAGCGACAAGGCAAGTGTACATTTTGTTAAAATGAAATAATCTTTTCTTATTATTTCTCATAAAGCCCGTTGGATTTAATATTTGACGGGCTTTTTATTATAATCAGAAATCCCATCCCCAGCCCTTCCCCGCAGGTGAAGGTAGTAAGCAAAGTCCCTCACCACCGGGGAGGGATTTAGGATGGGGTTAAAATTCTTTAAAATAAAATATTACTTGCATTTTTACGTTTTGATTTCTGATTAATAAACAAATATTTATGTTGATTGTCCTTACGGAAAGAATTGAAACAAAGCATTAAAAATATTTATAAATATTCAAGATTGATTCTTCCGATTCTTGTAGTTATCTTAGTGCCTGCATGCAAGCAATATGATAATTTTACAACAT
>JBAYGQ010000011.1:0-14809 GCA_041666585.1 Bacteroidota bacterium | reverse complement strand
CCTTCGGATACGTTATGCAAAATCCGGGTCTCAAAAAGAATACCAGAGTATTATGGATTCCTATAGCGCCCGTATAGTTAACACGATGACTTCTATGGATTTAAACCCGCGCATGAATTCCTTACTGCACAGTCTGATAAGTTTTACCGTTCACCGAGACCGTTAAGCAAGATATATATAATATTTACGCATGGTATAGTATAAATAAATGAAGAAACTCAATGTCAAACCGGTAATAATCGGAGTTGTTATCATATGTTTGATTGCGGGATTTTTCTTGTTGAAATCGAAGATGAATACCAATCAAAACCAATCGTCAATCCTAATCGGTAAAACCAAGATTTTGGCTGAGGTTGCGGATACGGAAAACTTACGCATACAGGGGTTATCGGGACGGGACAAGTTGCCGGAGTCTACCGGAATGCTGTTTGTTTTCGATAAACCGGGCATGTATTCTTTTTGGATGAAAGACATGAAGTTCTCACTGGATTTCATATGGATCTCAAATAACCAAGTGGTTGATCTGACCGAGGATGTACCCTATCCGAAACATCCGAACGAATCCTTGCCGATCTACCAGCCCAAAACACCGGTTGATCATGTACTTGAAGTAACTGCGGGATTTATCAAAAAGGAGGGGATACAGATTGGGGATGCTGTTCAGTTCTAACCGCAAGGATCAGGAGAGTCTATTTTTCCGTTTCTATTCCAAAATGGCGGAAATATGGCCTTCTGTTTATCGGATAATCAATGACTTGTTTTATGGTTTTATTGGGTTTTTGAAGGATTTGATCAGCGGATTGTGGAGATGACTTTAAAATTGGTATAATAGGACTTCGTATTTGACCGCGGCGGTAGTTCAGAGGTAGAACGTCTCCTTGCCAAGGAGAAGGTCGAGGGTTCAATTCCCTTCCGCCGCTCAGATTTCATCATTCATTCATGAGGCGATGGATCGGGTTTCCGAGCTACACCCGGGATGTATCAGTAAAGCAGCACACTGGATTCGTAAAGTAGTGTTTTCGCATATCCCTTCGCCGCTCAAAAAGAGATGCAGGCGTGGCGGAACTGGTAGACGCGTACGGTTCAGGACCGTATGCCGAAAGGCTTGGAGGTTCAAGTCCTCTCGCCTGCACAAAGCAGTTTTAAAAAATGCCGAGGTGGCGAAATTGGTATACGCGCAGTCTTGAGGAGGCTGTCCCGTAAGGGATGGAGGTTCAAGTCCTCTCCTCGGCACCTGAGAAGTCACCGTCTGACTCAAACATGCGAATAGATCGATAGACGGGGCTAATCTCAATGAAAATAAACTTATTGAACACAACTTTGTTTTTAAGAATAATAATTTAGTTTCAAAAGTGTTCAAGTCACCTTAAATGGAACGATGCAATATCTACGATAATATATAATGAGTTATATGCAAGTTCATATTGCGCCTCCTCTAGCCTTAATTTTAGTAGTTATTGGGGCTGTTGCAGGGAGGTTTTTCAATAAGGTTGGAGCCGTGGTTACTAGTATCGTAACAACTTGCCTTATCTTTTTCCTTATCTTTATTGTATCTAATTTACCTTCAGATATCCCTACCAAACAGATCGAAGCAATTGCGTATTTACCCATACTTATTAATGTGATTGCTCCCACATTCGTACTTACTTTATTGGGAGGCTTACTAGGTGTTTACTTCAAGCATCGGTTAAAAATAAAATAATCTGCGATTCAGAAACTCCACAATACTGTGATTTCGATTAAAGCTGATGTTTTTATGAAAGTGTAAGTTGGCATGAAATGTTTAATTATTCCTATCTTTATCTTTAAAGACCCGCGGGTGTAAGCTCTGTTTTAATTCATTTTATTCGTATAATAGCCTTTAGAAAACTTGGTGCTTTAGGGGGATGGATCGTTTTCATTTTCGCTTTGGATCTCGTAGGTAAGCATGATTTTCTGAATCCAGAGGAGAAAGTGTTCAAATAAAAGTGCATCAGGGGCACAAGACAAGATAACACCGTTATTGAAGGCGCAAATTGATTGATATATCGGGCTTTTACCAAATGGGTAGTGATCTATCCTGTCTTCCTCTCGTATTTCTTGCTTTCATCTAGCCTCAAAACGATTCAAGTCCTCTCTTCTTCAATTTTGAAATCAGCTACCACTAAATCGACAAAAAAGGTATAATAAGGGTAGATATGTATAATTGGAGTACAGATACTACCACACTCAAAAAAAGTCCTGAAAAATACCAAATCTGGAGACTGGAACAGCTTATTAATTTTGGTTTGGGGAACGATAAATTGAGCACTTTCGACCTCAAGAAATACTGGAACAAGCTTGATATAGATCCAAAACGGAAGAATGTATTAGCATTTTGGATGCGGTAAGTATATTTATGGCAGATAAGTACAAGAGTATATTAACGGCCCACCAGAAAAAGCTGCTCCACCTCTTTTCTTCTAACGCAGATATAAGAAAAAATTTTTATTTATCCGGAGGTACCGCACTCGCGGAATATTACCTCCATCATCGTTATTCGGAAGACCTAGATTTTTTTACAGAAGAAGAAGTTGATCCAATGTCTATCCAAGTATTTATCAAAGATATTAAAGACAAAGCTGATATCAAAAAAGTCGATTTTCAACAAAGTTTTAACCGTAATCTTGTATTTTTGCACTTTGAAGACGAAGTTGTTAAAACTGAATTTACGTATTATCCTTTCGCCCAATTAGAACATCCAAAAGAAGTTGATGGTATTCGGGTTGACAGTCTTATCGACATTGCGGTCAATAAAACATTCACAATTTATCAAAAACCCCGAAGCCGTGATTTTATCGACTTGTACCTCATCATGAAAGAAAAAGGGTGGAGTTTTTCAGACTTACGAAAAAAAGCTCGAATGAAATTCGACACCCATATTGACCCACTTCAAATGGCCCAACAACTCTTAGAGGTTGACCACCTTGAGGATTTTCCAAGAATGATTGCGAAACTTGATTCAAAAGAGTGGCATGAATTTTGGAAAAAAGAGGCGGGTAAGTTAAAGGATGAAGTCTTAACTACCTAGAATCGACTTATAATCGCCTAATTTTCGTCTATTTTCTTCCCCTTAGCTTAATACGCCTCCATAAGCCTGATAAAATGTACGAGATACTCAGAAGCAGGTGAGGAAAGCGGTTCAAAATAAGAATCGTCTTCCGCACTTATTTATTTAGATTTGTCCGATAAAGAGTGAAATTATTTGTAGATATGACTGTCTCTAAATTGGGATAATCCAAATTCTTCGGATGCAGTTGTTTTTCCTCTAGGCCGTCATATACATAGTCTATTCTTCCCGTTTTTAATAGTTCAAAAGCTTCATCGTCGGTTAATTTCATTGAATAAAACCGCTCGACGTTTCTTTCCTTGTCACTGAAATTCATTGTCTGGTTCATATGACCGAGGTAACTTATAACAGGGCAAAAAGCAGGCAGGATATTTCCCGCGCGCGCTTTACTTAAAACAACGCTGTTTTCCGGAATCAGGAAACATGCCTGTTTGATTGCAGAATACGTACTTTCTCGTATATAAACCTGCGGCCATAAAGGATTATCATCAATCGTCTCGGAAACTATATACCGTAAACGAACGGACAATATGAGTACGCTGCTTGTAATACTCAGAAGAAATATAAGCATTAAAATTGATGTGGAAATATATTTTCTATGGATAAAATACGCATTATCTTTAATAAACAGAATAAGAATTATTGCATAGGGAATTAATAAGGGGTTTCGGACAAGATAGATTTTGGGAATTCCAAGAATATTCACAAACGGCAAAATGATTAAGGGAAATAACGCCAAGCAAATAAGGAATAGAATTTTCCAGGAACCACGCCGGACGAAATACACGATGCAAGGTAACAAGAACAGAATCGGTATCGAAATCGATAACATTAAGTCCCGATCGAATCCTAATTCCAATTGATTCCACCGGGCAACCAACCATGGTGAGTACGCACTGTTCCAAGGGAAACCCAAATTGCTTTGATGTTGAATAACCAGAATTGATAAAAGTGCAAATACTGGAATTAATAAAATTAGTGCAGATTTAAAATCAATAATGGGAAATCGTTTTTTAACGATAATTATTTTTATTAAGTTAAAACTCACTGACATAGGTATGATGATGATAAGGGGAAGAATGGAAGAAGGCTGGAAAATTCCTGCTATAAATGCCGTAAGTATACTTCCGAATAAATGGGTTAACTTTTTCGACCTACTATAGCGGAACAGGAATAATATGGATAAGAGGAATAGAGTGTTTCCCGTCAGGTAATGGGGGAGATCGTTCAATCTTTCCAAAGCATCCATCGAGATCCACCAGGGTATTAAATTGGGCAATATAAATTGATGATTTAGGAGCGCCTGAACAACGATTAACGGGGAGAGTGAGAATGTTAATGAAAATATCGAACCGACAAATAGAGAAAATTTCCGGAAAAACTCTTTATTTAACCAAAAGATAAGAAGAAGATAAATTTCGGCGATGATTAGCCGATACACATGATAAATAACCGGCGGCCATAGCTGCAGTATAGAATTTATGCGTCCAAGTATTACAAATAGAATATAAATAACGCTGGAAGAGGTTACTTCGCTGGTATAAGGATCATGAAACAGATACGCACCCTTCTGCCCTTGGACTATACCGGATAAATAGAGATAATAATCATGGGGCCAGTCAAAATGGAGTAACGGAAATATCCATCCGGCAGGGGTTCTCATGATTCGTAATATAAGAGGAAGATTCGACAGGATTAAAAAGCCCTGGGCAATGATGAAATACGCTAAAAACGGATGTTTTTCTAAGAAACGGTAAGTAGAGTAACCTAATTTACGTATGTGCATAAATGAACTTGCGATACGTTAAGAATAGCATATTTATAGGATGTAAGAGGTAAGCCCGGAATTTCATTATTATATTGCAGGATTGTCGGGTTTCGAATACAATACTTCCTACGGGCACTTAGCTCAGTTGGTAGAGCGTTGCGTTTACATCGCAAATGTCGGGGGTTCGAATCCCTCAGTGCCCACAAAGTACGGTATAATTGTTCTTACGAGCCGAGGTAACCAAGGTGGTCACGGTGCCTGTCTGAAAAACAGGTAATGTCAGTTCGACTCTGACCCTCGGCACTGTAAATTTCAGAAAAATTATGAAATAATTTTTACAAGCTTGCTAATGGCAAGCTACTGAAATTTACAGCGCGGCGGTAGTTCAGCGGTAGAATGTCTCCCTTCCAAGGAGAAGGTCAGGGGTTCAAATCCCCTCCGCCGCTCTTAATGCAAAATGGTTCAATATTAGTTTCAGAAATCTTTCAAATTGGTATTTTTCTCATCTCCCACTCGTAAGAAATTCATACATTTATCCTCAAAAGGGGTTCAAATCCCGTTTCTTAGTATAAAATTTTAAACCATTTTTAATTTAAAACGAGCCTCATACATAGATCAATTCTAGTAAACTATACAAACATGTTGACAAATATATGAAAGATAGGTATAATATAGGTATTAAATATACTTATGAGTGTAACACAGATACAACTAAAAATTAGCCTTTCAGAACAACTGAGTGAACTTTTGGCCTCCAAAGCAGCTCGCATCGGTATTCCCGTAACACAACTAGTGAAACACTTAATTATTAAAGAAGTGGAAGATATAGAATATCCTACGTTTCAAATGTCTCAAAGTTCTGAAAAGAGAACGCAAGAAGCAATGCAACAAATGGATAAAGCAGTAGACGCAACAGATTTTTTTAAGCAATTAAATGACAGCTAAATTTTCTCCGTTTGTCCAAAAAACGATTACTCAGATCTATGAAAAGGATAGAAAGTTAGCCGAAAAAATACAAAGACAAATCCTTTTGTTTGAATCAAACCCTAAACATCCATCGTTGAGACTCCATAAACTTTCGGGAACTTTAGACAATATGTGGAGCTTATCAGTTACTTTATCGATAAGGATGGTTTACAGGCTAGTTTCCAAAGAAACAGCTTATTTTGTTGACATTGGTACTCACGACGAAGTATACAGAAAGTAATCGTTTTCACATGAAATTGTTTAATATGAATCCATTAACTTGTTAAAATGAGAGAGAAATTCTATGAGGAGCGGTTTAAATTGAAATGCATCTCCCGCTCAGATATTATAAATTCCTAGCGTGATAGTTGCCTGGGTTTTCTGAACTAAATTTAGGACTAACAGACAGTAATACACATTAAAATAGTTAGAAAGACCGCTTTTTGCGGTCTTTTTTGATACAATAAGGATAATGCGCCCGTAGCTCAACGGATAGAGCAGCTTCCTTCTAAGAAGCAGGTTGCGAGTTCGATTCTCGCTGGGCGCACAATATACTATAATAGGATAATTTGGGAGGTCGTCCAATGGTAGGACAGCAGCCTTTGGAGCTGCATATTCTTGGTTCGAATCCAAGCCTCCCAGCAAAGTAGGATTCTGAGCATACAAATACATCAATTGGCTTGTTGTATCAGGCTTATTTAAGGGTTCGAACCTCGCAGTTATTTCATCCGTCGCTTCTTTGGCTGTCCTGACGGCAACAAAAGGTTTTGGCACGGTAAGACGCATTACTTTATCTTGCAGAATAAAATTCGAACCGATGGTTGCTAATATTTCCTTTTTCTCTTGTACGGTTTTCGCGTGCTGAAAGTGTATACGCGCGTAACAGGCAAAATTAAAAGTTTTAATAGATAAATCGAGCCACTGGTTGACGCGTTCACCAACATCTTTTTTCTTTGTTTCCAGATTGAGTTTCTTTTTCTTTAACTCATGCATTTTTTGTTCAAAATCTGCGTCTGAAAGAAGTGATCCATCTGTATTCATCGTGGATATTTTAAGCCTAACCAGGTTGTTTATCTCCTGAACACAGTCTTCATATGCTTCGTCTACACTCTTATTGATTACGATTTGATCTGAGGCTTCTCTATCGTGTAACTCATTAAGATATTTTAGTGCCCATTCCTTAAATGCTTCCGGTATTTCTATCTTGGATAATAAAAAATCAATCTGTTCTTCAAGTTTCGCAAGCTCGATCGACTTCTGACAACATGCTTTAATTCGTTTCGTGCAATGGTAATAGGTATATCGTGATCCGAATCTGTTTATTTTTTCCTCTGCGGTTACCATGGCATTGCACTCACCACATCGTATCATTCCGGTAAACGCAAATTCTCTTGTCTTTGGTCGTTGTTTACCATTTTTGCCTAAAATTGCTTGTGCTCTGTCAAATTCATCCTGAGTGATCATTTTTTGATGCTTTCCGACGTACCATTTGCCCCCATATTGATAATCACCATAATAGAAAGAATTGTTAAATATTTTATATAACGTTGATCGTGACAATTCTACTCCACCAAGTTTTTTATGTTTTGCTGAACGATAGCCCCATTCTTTGTTCATAATTTTAAGTATTTGTGGCACGGTATAGTTTCCGGTTAATAGATAATCCCATGCTTTTCTCATAAGCGGGAAACGTAACTCATCAATCAAAATAGTTCTATTACCGATTTCTTGCGTCTTATCATTTATATACCCCTCTGGAGCACACCCTGGTCTCCAGCCGTTATTTATCTTTGTCTGTAAGCCCCTTTTTACATTCTTCGATAAATCTCGAAGATATTGATTTGCCTGACCGAATTCGATATTTAGAAGAAGTACATTATCCTGTGATAAATAGAGTCTGTGGGGCGTTACAATGGCTTTTAAAAGCTCTTTTTGCAGTAGCCAGCTCAATGTGCCTGAATCGACGGGGTTACGTGAACCGCGGCTGAGATCCCAGATAATAAGCCCTTGAATTTCACCTTGTTCAATGCGTTGAATCTCTTCATTAAAAACGGGTCTCCCTGGTTTTTTCGCCGACATTGATTCCTCGGCCATGCGTCCGATATTGAGATTATTTTCTTTCGCGAGAGCTAGTAGTACCTCTTTTTGGGATTCCAATGACGCTACCTGATGATCTTCGTCATCGCTGCTGCGTCTGAGGTAAATATCGAACGTTAAATGTAATAATTCTTCTGGTATATACATAATTTAAATGGCCGCCCTGGTGCACTCAGAAACCTTTCGGGATCTGTCCAAGACGGCCATTAAAAATCCCGAAGGTCATTTCCTGAGTGCTACTTAATTATCCTCTTTATTTATGTCTATGTCAACGATTTTTGGCTTTGGTTATCTATAGATTTAAGCTTATCTTTAATCTTCTCCTCTATATATTCTTTTATTTCAAAAAAAGCCTGTTTCTGGCCAGATTCCCAACCATCAAAATAACCATCAATCCAAGATTTATCGCTTTTTAAGAATTTATTCATAAATCATCCTCGTACTCTTGTGTTGTAAGTTCAAAAGTAGGTATTTCACCTTTAAATTTTGCTTCAAAAGCTAGACCTGCCGGAGCATTACGGAAAGATTCTAGTATGATTTGAGACGTTTGATTAAAAAATGAATCGTTAAATTTTAGAAATGGCCTCCAAATAAGAATAGTTCCAGAGAACTGAGATGCAATTCTGAGACCTCCATATAGGTTGGCATTAGTAGGTTTTGCCATGACCGTAATAGTATCATCAAATATTTTTGAAGGATTATTTGAAGCAATAATATCTTTTATCCTTGACGTAATCGCTCGTTCAATTGGAATATCTTTTGTATGGAGTACGACAAATATAATAATATTGTTTTCTTTTGCGAGATCTTTTAACTCATTCATTATTCTAGCTTGTTCTACCCATCCTTCAGTATTGTGTGGAGGATTATTCGCAAAAGTTGTTACATTATCAAAGAATACTACCTTAACACCATTTTTTATGTGTCTTTTGATATTTTCAAAAAGTATTTCAAATTTTATTTCATCTTGTCCAATACCTAAATATAATAGATAATCTTTAAATTCCGATACGTATTCCTTTTTTTGATTTAATTCGATTAAAGAATACGGTATATGCATATAAATTCCTGTTAAGCGGTTTAAAAATTCGTATTGGGTAAATTCAGTATTTACATATGATATTTTGTATTTATTAATAAGTAGGTTATTTGCAATATTCATGCAAAATGCTGATTTGCCGCTTTTTTCACAACCTCCAATTAGATATGCATTTCCAGCTTCAAATTTAACTTTTTCATCAATCAACTTAAAACCTAATGATATTTGAAAAATCGGGGTTGATGTTTCATCAATTAAATCAAATATTGAAGATTTACAAGGTTTCGCTGTTTGAATTAAATTTTTAAATTCTTCAGCAGTACCTCCCAACTGAAAAAACTCTGTCGCATCCTTAATATGAAAGGGAAGAAAAATCTTATAACAACGATCTATACCTAAAACTGATATTACTTTCTCTGTGCCTTTTCGGCCTGCTTCATCATTGTCATAACAGATAAATATTTTTTCAACACCTTGAAAATAGCTTATCCATTCCTGCATGAATGTTTCTGCTCCACCTGTACCACTCCAGGCAGAATGATTAGTTTCCTGAAATACTTTGACAGCGTCTAATTCTCCCTCGCAAAGTATAATTTCTTTATCAGCTAAACTTGTTTTAAAAATAGTTGAGGTTGTACCAGGATCTTGAGTAAATTTTGTATCACAATTAAATATCCGATATTTATTTCCGGTCGGAAGGGGAATCACTACTCTGTTATTTTCAATCCTAATGTTAAATTTCAGAAGTGTTTCGGAAGATAACCCACGAGAATTTATGTATTCCTGAGCGGTTTTATATGCAATTTTTTCACTATTAAACGAAATACTCGAATCAAGATATTGAATCGCTTCTTTGAAATTCAATCCTTTTACCTCACTTACGAGGTCAATTACATCTCCTTTCACTGAACAGGCTTTGCATTCAAACCGATTATAATCAGGCATATAAACAAGCGAAGGATGTTTATCTTCATGCTTAAAGCAACGCCCACAATTACCTCGGAAGTACAAACCTAGCTGTAAGGCAACCTCTTTAATAGGATGGGAAGCTTTGAAGCTTTCCAAATCTAACTGATTCATAAAATTCCTCCAAACGCAGCAAAGATTTTTCGAGAAACTTCATTTGACATTTTTTCCTCTGATGAATAAATATTCTCATGAACTTTGTAATTAGAAATATTTTCTTTCTTTATTAAGTTATTAATTTGTGGTAATTTTGTGCCTGAGTCTGCAACACTTTCTTTACTTCTTGCAACAGTTTCATATCTATCTGCAACACTATCTGTTTCAGGTAGCAACACTTTATACGTATTTACCCTACCCCCAATGTGGTCTGATGATCCAGTCAGCATTATTACTCCCATCTCTATTACTTTTGGAAGAAAACGAGAAACCGTACTATATGAAATACTTGCTCTTTTTGCTATGTTTCGTAAGGAAAGTGTAACTTCACGATTCCCGTTTGCTGAGTAACTTTTTATAGATTCATATATAAGTCGTTCGTTATGTTTGCCTTTAGGGAATAGTTCAATCTCACGTTGTGTGATTTTTACGTAATATTGTTTAATATTCATACTTTTTATTTTTTTTCAATCCATTTTTTATAGATTGGTTGATAAATTATTTTAAAAAGTCTTAGAAGTTTTATCCCTTGTTGATTTGCCTCTCCATATGAGATTTCCTTCCCGAATGTTTTTAAATAGATTGACTGGTATTCTTCAATTGCTTTCTTTGATAAGGGGCTATATGTTTCCATAAAGCCTCGATTTCATTGCTTTTAATGCATCGAAATACTGTCTTGGTTCAACTAGAATTTCTTTTCTCCAGTACCGTTCAATAAGGTCATCAAGTTCCGTGGTGCGTTTAAAAACAAATATCACCTTTTGGGAGTTATGTATTCGGTCTATTGTTTCAAGGGGAAACCAAATACTTATCGTTGCGCTGAGAGCTAAATCATATGATGAAAAAGTATTAATTTTCATATGATCTTACTAAGGGTGTACACCAAAAAGCTGTCAATGGGGATAATTCGAGGTTAATTAGAGTAATTTAATGTTTACACTCTGCGTAATCTCGGTGTAAACGTGTCTATAAGGGTAGTTTAATTGAAACGTTATAAACTTTTTCTTTTTTATCAAAGTAGCCAATACTGACAAATTTTTTATCGACTTCAGTCATCTTTTCTAATAAATTATGTTTAGTATTTCTTACCCAGTCATTCAAACTGTTTATATTCATTTCAGGATAGTTATCTTTTAAGTAATCACTTATATCTTTAAACGATATTCTTGTTTTTAGCCACAGATCATCACGTTTCCCACGGTTTATTAAATAATAGTGGAACGCCTGCATAAGTCGGAGAGGTGCTGTCGTACCATTTCTTTTTGGATGAAAGTTGATAACTAAATTCTCTACATTTTTTCTTTTAAGCCAGAATTTTGTTCCTTCAAATCCAATAATATCTTTTAAATTTTGAGTTGTTTTCTGTGGAAATTTTGTGTTCGCTTCAAGAATACTCAAACATTCGTTTTTAAATTTGTTGAATTTAGAGGTAATTATATCTATCTTAAAAATATCTGGATATGTGCATTTTCCTTTAAGCAGATTGTCAAAATTTGGTTCTGGTGTAATCCTATGTAATTTAATTACTTTTTTATCATCCTGTAGACTGTTGAGAATTTCACTTTGCTCGCTGTTTTCACACTTAAAGAATAAAGGTTCAAATTTTCCTTTAAAATGATCATCTTTAACTATTCTTTTCAATATGTCCCAATAGGCTTGATAGACAATTTTGTCAGTTTTCATATTAATAATAATATTTATTCTGTATGTATTATATCGAAACTTACCTCCATATGTCCTAATTTCTTGATAAATTGATATGAAGATGTACAATAGTTCTCATTATGGGACGTATTATCGGACTAATTCTAGCTTTATTACTATTTATTATTCCTTCTACTGTAGAAGCCCGTAGTGGTTGTTGTTCTCATCATGGTGGTGTTTGTGGATGTGGTTGTTGTGATGGCACGGGACTTTCTTCTACGTGTGCACCATATTATCCCCAATGTAGTGGTAGTGGTAGTAGATCGTACTATGAAGCACCTGTTTATATCCCTCCAACTCCAGAGAATCCTATTACGGAGGGTACAGTCAATTTAATACAGAGTGCGAAAAAGCCATATTTTAATGTTACTATGAGCTGGAAATCATCTTTTCCTGTTAGTATTGCTCTGTCACGAGTTGCAGGAGCCAATCCTGGACCATATACCGACACGACAAACGGTTTTTATCAGTTCAATACAGTGAAATCAGGTCGCTGGTACATCAATATGAAGGCGAATGTCAACGGTGTTTGGTCAAAAATAGTATATTGGACAATAGATGTTCCTATATGGGTAGATCATTCCCCAATTTTTACGCTAGAACCAACTTTAACACCGATAGAGACTTCATCGCCAATTATTCAGCCTAAGGATTTAAATGACTCGTCAACATTAAATAGATTATGGAAATGGTTTTTTTCAAAGTGGTCTAATAAAACTCCTTAATAATCAGATTCTTATTGATTATCTTTCTCCATTAATTTCATAGCATCCGCTAATACTTCAGGAGAAATATTCATATAATTATTTTGGGTCGCATGAATTGGAGGCGGTGCATCAGATAGTCCATGAGAAGCTTTTAGTAGAAATATTGCCATTCGTGCATTATATCTGTTGAAGAGTGCGTTTCTAATAAGCATGTGCTTTTGAGCATCCCTGAGGGTATCCATCGTCTGAAAAAACTCCGGATGCTCTGTTTCCCAGCCATATAATGTGCGTGCAGATACTCCTAATTCCAGTGCTAATCCCTCAATTGTGGGAAAATCTCCATCTTTTAGACGTGTTTCTGTGTAATGCTTTGCACGGCTAATTACGGAATTTGAATACTTTGTTGGTCTTCCTCGCTTAATTATAGATATTTCACCCATTGTATATAAAGTATATCAAGGAAAAGTGATATTTGTCCTTATTTTACGGGGTATTGATCCTTACAATTTTGTTCTAGACTTTTATATTTCCTATCTATACTATTTTTCGAATTTTCATATGCTGATCCATTTGGACGATCAATGTTTAACCTGGTTATTTCAGATTGATATTGTGATCGTAAATCTCCAAGACACATATCTCTCAATGCTGCATTATCTACCGCTGGAATATTTGTTTGTGTTTGCCCCTGTTCTTTCCAATATTGATCAGTTTTTAACATGCATTCATCGAAAGTAAGTTCTCCGAAATTATATGAATATCCTGAACCGGTATATGAGCAATTAACCTTTGAGTTTATTGTTACTCCTGTTGATATGACATAATTTGGTTGTGAATTTGGTGTCTCGCCTTGATCTCTATCACATTGATTTTTATCTTTATAAAAAATCCATTTATCACCAATCTGACAACAGGTTGAATTATTACACTCACTTTGTTTTAAGGGTGTTGTACCGCCTCCACATTCAGCTGACATTCTACAATGTACCGGTGGATCAGAATCCATTTCTAGCTGTATAGTATAGATTTCTCTTGTTGGTATGGGTGTTAGAGTTGGGGTAGGTGGTACATAATGAAGATCACAATATTCTTTATCATCCTTTGGCGCGTCTATTCCCTTAGAAATAAGTATGCAATTAATAAATTTAGGTGTAGGAGTAATATTACTTTTTGGAAAAATTGAGCTTATAGTTGTTGATGCGGCTAGAAATAATGTTGTAAACCATTTAACAAGTTCATTCATAAACAAGTACATTGTACCAGATAAGCTCAAACAGAAAGAAATTTATTCTTTCTTTGCATAATAGAGTTATAATAAAATCAGAGATGAAAAAATTTACTACTTTATCATTCGTTGTTACGATGTCATTTTTATTAATAGCCCTTTCAATTGGATATTATTTGATAATTTATATCCCTTCAAGAGACGCTAAATTAGATAGAAGGGAACAAGATAATTCAAATTTAAAATATGAAACTAATATAGATAAAAATAATATTGATTCAAAAACTAAATGCCAAAGTGATGGAGTGGAGTTTATAACTAACAAGAAAAAAGAATTTAAGGCTAGAAGTACATACATTAAAAATAAAGAGATAGACTCTGTTGGTGTAGGACATGTAGAAGAACCTCAATATAAGTTATCATCAAGTTTAGATACATGTCTAGTTTTATGGAATAGTTATGCATTCAACATCGACTATGAAAGTATATTTAACACAATGCATATTACGGATATTTATTCTAATACAGATCTATCAAAATGGACCCAAAAATTAACAGACAATCCTCCTCCGCAAGATGTTGTTGGGAGTGAAAATGAATTCAATCAATCTCGAAAATATTACGGTTTTCAATAATATAATAAGCACTGGTAATTATAAATAATATCTAGAACATTCATTCAAATTATTAACCTCGTCATAGCGTTGTAAATCAATAATTATGAGACATTCATTAATAAAATATTCCTAACTTTAACCAACAGATATATATTATTCCTATGTACTATTATATAGTTTGAATTTTGTATGAGTTTTAAAAAAATAATTCTATTAACCGGCGCAGGTTTTACTGCAAACTATGGAGGTTTTTTATCCAGAGAAATGTGGTCAAAAATATTTAATAATCCAAAATTAAATTCAGCTTTCTCGATTAAACATGCTTTACATGATGAATTTGATTTTGAAAAAATATATTCAGATATACTCGATAAAAGGAGTAGTTATCCCGATAATGATATACGAATCTTTACCTCAGTGTTGAACGATGCTTATTTAACACAAGAAAATAGCATTAATGACGGATTTTATGAATT
>JBAYGQ010000010.1:0-14929 GCA_041666585.1 Bacteroidota bacterium | reverse complement strand
TTTTCTAATTTATAAATAAATAGCTTATAGAAATTCGGAATGCTCCATTCATTGATTAAAGCAAAAATCAGCATCTTGCTATACATTCGACGTATGTGTTATTATTATTATTTTCTATTCAGAAAAAAAACGGTCGGATATAATTGCAGAAAAATATATTAATTCTATTTATAAAAATCAAGAACCATATCGGCGATTTCCAGACAACTTGTCAATCCCGGAGACTCGATTCCGATTAAATTTACAAAGCCATCGAAATCTCTTTCGCTTTCCTCGCGGATAATAAAATCGCGGTACTCTCCCCCGTCGGTCTGCAACTTGGGACGGATGCCGGACTGGTCAAGTCTTATGTCGCTTTTCTCCAATCCGTACAGATACCATGAAACTGCATTATAGAAGCTATCCTGCAGATTTTCGGGTACGGAATAATCCTGCACTCTTTCGGATAAATACTGAACATCGGGTCCAAGCTTTAGCTCGCCGCTCATTTCAATTGTAATATGGATGCCGAGATTGTGAAGATTTTTTGCGGGTACGGGATAAATCAGATGGTTCACCAAATTTTTCTTTGCGGCAGAAATCCTATAATAATGTCCTCTGCAAAAATGAATTCTGAATCCTTCCTTATCAGCATCAATACCCAGCATTTCGGCTACAAGGTCAGAATCCAGACCTGCGGAATTAACCACAAAACGCGAAGTTATTTCGCATAAGTCTCCCTGCGGATCTTTGATTATCAGCTTATATCCTTCATTAATTTTTTCTATACCGGTTAAAGTATGCGAGTAAGCAAAGTCCGCTCCCTTGGATTTGGCGGTTAACTCGAAGCTTTCCATTAATTTGTGGGAATCAATAATACCTGTGTCGGGAGACCACAAAGCCGCAACCGCTCTTACATTAGGCTCATCTTTCCTTACTTTTTCAATGGATGCTTTCTGAATATTATCCACACCGTTTCGTTTTGCCTGCTCGAAAATTCTCTCCAAATCAACGGTTTCGTCTTCGCTGACGGCAACAATATATTTGCCGATTCTGTTGTGGGGAACATATTGACCTGAGCACCATTTGTACAAAGACCTGTTTCCGGCTACGCACAGTCGTGCTTTCAAGGAATTTGTAGGATAGTAAATACCTGCATGAATCACTTCGCTGTTACGTGAACTCGTCTCCCATCCGAACGAAGTATGTCTTTCAACAAGTAAAACAGATTTATATTTTTCCGATATTTTTAGCGCACAAGCCAGACCTACAACACCGCCACCTATAATCACAAAATCATAATCCATCTCTTTTCACTCCGCAAATAATCAGGTTTTCACTTACTACTTTTTGTAAATTAACAATTTATTTATATTTTAGAAAAGGACGATTTATATAATTAGAAAATATCAAGCTTATAGATTCGTTTAATAACTTTAAGTTAAATTAAATTAAAGTTGTAACAATTGGAAAGAAATTTCACTGTTGTAATAGTCAAATCGGGTGACTGGTTTGCCGGGACTGTAAAAGAATTGTCCGGTGTGCATTCACAAGGCAGAACAATAGAGGAATTAAAAGAGAATTTAAAAGAAGCAGTCCAATTAATAATCGAAGACAGAGAATCTATTCTTAAAGCAAAAAAAGAGACAGAATATTTTGTTGATTTGGAAGAATATAATCAAGTTAGAACTAATAGAACTAATTTATAAAATTTACGCTGTAATAAAAGGCTGTCTGGAAGCTCACGACAAAGATTTATGATAAAATATTATAGGAGTAGTAATGACAAAATCAATGTATATAAAAGAGATTGCTGAAAACATAACTATATTCGATTCAAAAAAACTAAAGGAAATTTCCAACTTTATTAAATTTCTAAAATATCAGGATTTCATGGACCCTACTCTTGAAATTTTATCAAATGAGGAGCGAGTTAATCTAAAAAATAGTCAAAGGAGTTTATAAAATGAATTATAGAATTATTGTAGAAAAAGGTGAGGATTTTGGTTATATTTCCCATTGTCCTGCTATTCCGGGATGCCATTCTCAGGGAGAAACAATCGAGGAAGCTATAGACAATATTAAAGATGCGATAAGAGGATGTCTTGAAGCTCTTGATAAAGATTTATGATAAAATGTTATAGGAGTAGTAATGACTAAGTCAATGTATATAAAAGAGATTGCTGAAAACATAACTATGTTTGATTCAAAAAACTAAAGGAAATTTCCAACTTTATTAAATTTCTAAAATATCAGGATTTCATTGACCCTACACTTGAAATATTGTCAAATGAAGAATGGTATAAAAAAGTAAATATTGGATTGGAAGAAAAAGCTAACGGTGAAGTTGTTGAATTTGAATCGATAAAAAATTGAAACATGCAAACAAAAGAAGAAATATTTTCAATTATAACTAATTTTCTGAAAGAAAAAGGTGCTAAGGAAATAAGCATCTTCGGTTCTTATGCTAGAAATGAGGAAACACCTGACAGCGACATTGATATACTGATGGAAATTGATCCGGGCAAGTCACTATTAGAGCACATTGCGATGGAACAGGAACTTTCAGAAATACTGAATATAAAGGTAGATTTATTAACTACTAGAGGGGTTAGTCCACTTATCTTAGATGAAATTATGAAAGATAGAAAGATTATTTATTCATGAAAAAAGACTCAGTTTATATTGAACACATTTTAATTTCCATCAATCATATTGAAGAATATCTTTTTAATAAATCATATCTAGATTTAGTTCAAAGCAATTTAATTCAGGATGCTGTTATTAGAAATTTCCAAATTATTGGAGAAGCCGCAAAAAAAATATCTGAAACATTTAAATCTGAAAATAATACTATCCCTTGGAAACAAATGGCCGGTATTAGAGATAAATTAGTTCATGAATACACAGGTGTTGATTTGGATGCTGTATGGAACACAGTAAAAGAAGATTTTCCTAAGATTAAGAAACAACTATTAGTTTTAAAAAATAATCAACTTTTCTAGTTATTAACCTTGTCAAAAACAATAACAGCACTCGCAACCCCCCCCGGTATAGGCGGATTAGCCATAGTCAGACTTTCCGGCGACGAAGCTATTTCGATAGCCGATAAATGCTTTTCAGGTTCGGCGAGACTTGTTGATGCGAAACCCAATACAATTCACTTCGGAAAATTCATTTTTAATAATAAAATTATTGATACCGTTACTGCTTCTGTTTTTCATTCTCCGAAATCTTACACAGGCGAAAATACCGTCGAATTCGGCTGTCACGGCGGTATGCTTGTTTCCGGTGAAATTATTAATGCGCTTTTGCAATCAGGTGCTGTGCTTGCTACGGCAGGCGAGTTTACCAAACGAGCCTTCCTTAACGGAAAAATGGATTTGACTCAGGTAGAAGCTGTGGAAAGTATTATTCATTCCGTTTCCGTTCCCGGGGCAATGACCTCTGCCAGACAGCTTGCAGGCGAGTTTTCGCAGAGAGTTGCTCTCCTGAGAAAAAAACTTCTCGATGCCGCAGGCTTACTCGAACTTGAATTAGACTTTGCCGACGAAGATATTGAGTTGATTCCGAAACAAAAAATTCTCGAAAGCATAAACGAAACTCAGCAGTTTTGTACTCAGTTGTGCGAATCTTTCCGCTCTGCTGAAATCTTGCGCTCAGGCTATTTTGTAGCAATTGCGGGATATCCGAATTCAGGAAAATCAACACTGTTCAACACACTGTTAGACCGCAGGCGTGCTATTGTTTCGGAGATTCCCGGCACTACACGCGACTTCCTGGAAGAAACACTGCTGATTAACGGAATTGCAGTAAAAATAATTGATACTGCAGGACTTCGGGATACTACTGATTTAATCGAAATAGAAGGTATAAAATTCGGGGAGTCTGTGCTGGAGCAATCGAATTTAATCCTTGTGCTGAACGATGTCTCGCTCTCCCCTTCCAATTCAAATAAGTTAGTAGCTGAACTCAATAAAAAGTTTCCCGGAAGAACAATTATTCTTCTCCAGAACAAAATTGATAAAATCGGCTCTGCAACTGACTTTTCAAACAATTCCGGTTTCACTGAAATACAAATATCCGCAAAGCACAAAAGCGGAATTGATGAATTGAAAGAAATAATTTACAATCTTGCTTTGCAAAGCACAGAACGGGTTTCAGATGTTTTAATCAATCAGCGTCACTTTGCATTGCTTTCCAAAGCCGCTGAAGAACTCAGCTCTGCCCGCACGGCACTTGAATCGGGAATGGAAAACGAAGTAATTGCAATTGATGTCCGCTCTGCTATCCGCACACTCGGCGAAATAATAGGCGAAACCTTCAACGAAGATATTCTGAATAATATTTTTTCAAACTTTTGTATAGGGAAATAAAATTCTTTTATATTAATTACGTTTATTTTAAATACTTAAAATAATTTGTTTTTCGTAAAGAAGTATTCCTTAAGTTTGTCATACAGAACATGTATTCCTTAAATTTGCTTAGGGTGCAGAAATGAAAAAATCTCTTATTTTAGTTGTCAAATCAATTATTTTTCTTTTCATCTGTCAAAATTACGCATATAGTTATGGTTTAACTTCTGATAGCAATTATGTAATCAGTTATCCTGACAAGTATCATAAAACTCTGACCTGCACTTACCTTGTGGATAGTACCTGGATTAACAGATCTTTTGAATCAATTACATTTGATGATAAAAGTAGAGTTACTGAAGACGTACTACAATATTGGCAGAATAATGCATTTATTAACGACTCGAAAAACTTATATCAATATGATTCTGTATCTAATATAAACTCACATCAGCGATATAAATGGGAAAATGGTAACTGGGTTCTGAATTATATAGATAGTACATGTTACTTTGATAATGGAAAAGTCCAATGGGATTTTTATTTCGATTTTGAAAATAATTCAACGCGCAGATACGAATATGAGTACAAACAGATTTCTGCAAATATTGAAGAAATTTACAAAACAAATCCATTGAACGGATACTACCATTACAAAACAAAAATAATTTATAATGATTCAGGCTTAGTTCTTTTTGAAAATTTTTATTTAATGGATTCAAGTAAAATTTGGTTTTTCGTTGATAGTACAGTTTATATTTACAACAAAACGAAAAATACTAAGGAAGTGACATATTGGGCAGTTATACTGGATTCAATCTCTCACCCTACTAAAGAATGGTTTAATTTTAAGCGTCTTATGTACTATTACGATTTTAAAGGTAATTTGATCAAATTTGAATCCGGTTGGTTTTGGAATGATATTAATTATGAAACTTATGAAAGGGATTCATTAAATAGAATTATTCACGAAAAACATGGTGGAACTTATGGATTTGAAGAAAATCTTTATTATATTTATGATGATAGTAGCAGGGTGGTAAATATTAAAATAAATGTAAAAGAGACACCAATTTTAACGGTTAACGAAAATTCAAATAATAATTTCAATACATTCTGTTTTCCTAATCCTTTCTCCGAATCAACAAACATCAAATATTCACTCAACAGAGCTGATAATACTGAATTGATTATTTACAATTATTCAGGTATGGAAATTGAAAGGATAAATCTCGGTTACAAAGATGCGGGTGAACATCTCTTTACATTTGATGCTCACAAGATGCCGTCAGGTTTCTATTATTATGTTCTGCAAGCAGGAACCCAAAAGTTTGTAAATAAAATGCAGTTGCTGAGATAAAAAATTTATTCATCCGATGACTTGGAGTCACCGGATGAAATGTATTTTTTACATTTTAACAAACTTTAAATATTTGTTGCCAATGCGAACAAAGTAAAAGCCTGATTGCAAGCCGCTTATATCTACACTGCCGTTGTAAATGTTTTCGCTCATTTTCTCTCCGAGAACAGAGAATATCTGAACTTTATCTCCGGTTTCTGCACCCTGAATTTTTAGGTGGTCAGTTGCTGGGTTGGGGTAGATTTCAATGTTGTTGTTTGTTTTGGGAACGTCGTTTACTCCGGTAAAACCTCCTGTTGTTGTATGCCAGATGTGACCGTGAGTTCCGACAGCCCAGCCATTCAGCGAATCAGCAAACTCAATACAATAGATTGAATCTTTTGGAAAACTGTCATCTATAATCCAATTTTTACCGGCATCTGTGGTTTTATAGATAATAGGAATCTCATCAATTGGGTATATATTGAAGGTAAACCTTTTTTTAAAAAACCATCCGTGATTTTTATCCAAGAAGTAAATTTTATAAGGAGCAAGAGAAGAATCAACAAACATTCCATCAAAGTTAGAGCCATTGTCAGTTGTTTTATATAAATAGCCATAAATTTTAAATAATTTCATATCGAGCAGTTCTCCGCAAAACCAACCAATATTATTATCAGAAAAAACAAAATCATTTAATCTATAGTCTTTAATTATTTTCTTATCCCAATTTTTACCACCATCGGTAGTATTAATTAATACATAATCGTTTGAATTTTTGAAATAATTATAACCGAAAGCCCATCCATATAAAGAATCCAGAAAAAATAAATTAAATAAAAAAGTAGAGTCCACAGATAAACCCATTGACCAACTATTACCATCATTTGTTGAATAAAGCAAATCACCAGAGTCATATCTTATCCCCCAAATTGTATGCCCTTTAATATAATTGATATTTGTCAATAAATAACTTGAGCTGTCAGCTATATTCCATTTATTCCCTCTATCTGTAGTATAAACCATATTATTTGCGGCTGAAAAAACACAGTTGTTTTTATCATAAGCATCTATTAATTTTATATTCTTAACAATACCTCCTCTTGAATTGTATATAATTGACTCAACACTGCCCCATTCTTTAGAATCATAAAATTGTATTTCCCAGCTATTACCCGCATTAGATGTGTGGAGAATTAATAATGAATCATTCCGTGGGATGTCATCAAAATTTCTTCTTGCTAATGCCCAACAGTTCTGATTATCAACACAAGTGATTTCTAAAATGTCACAACTTGTACCGGAATTTTGAAGAACCCAGCCATTTTGTGAATAACAGGTATCCATTACTAAAAATAATGCGAGAATCAATAAAATCTTTTTCATGGCTGTACTTTGGATTGTGAGTAAACACAATCAAATATAACTAAAATACTGTTGTTTTGCAATATATATTATTATTAGTACAAGAACTGTGTCTGTACCATTCTCCTTGCAGTATCTCGATTAAGTGTTTGAACTGTGATTTCTATGATTTCTGTGATTCCTGAGATTTCCTTTTATTTGAATTTCTTTTCTTAATCATCTTAATCATAATAATCACACAAATCATAGTTCAGACGGTTTTAGAAATTGAATAGAGAAACAGGAATAGAAATAGATGAAGAAGATTCCGGACGGTGCCGGAATGACGACTCCGCTTGCATATAAAAACAGACGTTCCCAAGCGGGAGCTTGGGAACGAGATTTAATTCAGAATTCAGAATTACATATTCAATAACGTTTTTGCTTCTTTAATTGTTTCCTGAACGTGGACAACGGAATTAGCAAGTAAAGCTTTTTCGTCTGCGTTCAGTTTCAATTCAATAATTTCTTCAACACAGTTCTTGCCAAGCTTTACAGGTACTCCGACTACAACGTCTTTGTATCCGTATTCGCCGTCGAGCAGAACGGAGCAAGGCAGAATGCGTTTCTGGTCGCATACGATTGATTCGACCATCTGCACAGCCGCCGCGGCTGGTGCATAGTAAGCAGAACCTGTTTTAAGATATTTTACGATTTCGCCGCCGCCGCCTGCAGTGCGGGCTACGATAGCATCGAGCTTTTCTTTGGAAATCAAGTCAGTTATCGGAATACCGGCAACAGTTGTATAACGTGTAAGCGGAACCATTGTATCGCCGTGACCACCGAGAATCAATCCCTGAATATCCTGCATGGAGACACCGAGTTCCATCGAGATAAATGAGCGATAGCGTGCGGTATCGAGAATACCTGCCATACCGACTACTTTTTTCCTCGGAAGACCTGTTTTCTTCAATGCAACATAAGTCATAACATCAAGCGGATTCGATACAATGATATAGAAAGCATTCGGTGAATATTTGAATGCCTGTTCGATACATGAGTTGACGATTTCTGCATTTTTTACAAGCAGGTCATCGCGTGTCATACCCGGTTTACGTGCTAAGCCGGCAGTCTGGATAATGATATCGGAGTTCTTGGTAACTTCGTAATTTGTTGTACCGTAAATTTTGGAATCTGACTCCAAAATCGGCATAGATTCGTACATATCGAGCGATTTCCCTTCGGGGATGCCTTCAAGTACATCAACTAAATATATTTCGTTTGCCAGCTCTTTGTTGGCGAGTAATTGTGCGGTTGTGGCTCCCACGTTTCCCGCACCTATAACTGTAATTTTCATTATTTTTATCCTTAAAAAATTATAAAATCAAAAATAAAGAATTCATCGGATGACTTGGAGTCATCCGATGAATAATGCATTAATAATTACTTGGCTCCGACAATTTCTTTGTATTTATTAATAGGTAATGATTTAGGTCTGGTTATCGGATATCCCATTGCACGTGCAACTACACCCTGCGCACAAATACCCAAAGCTCTCGAAATACTGAATAGTACAGTGTAGTAGCTGAATTCTTTCAAACCGTAGTGATACAATAAACCACCGGAACCCGCATCAACATTGGGCCAGGGATCTTTAATCTTTTGAACCTGAGAAAGAACTCTCGGAACAACGTTGAATACTCTTTCAACAATCTGAAATACAGGGTCATCTGCCATGTGTTTTTTACCGAAAGCAAGGAAAGCATCGAAACGCGGGTCTGTAATTCTAAGTACGGCGTGACCGTAGCCGGGAACCACTTTGCCGGAATCGAGAGTTTCCTGTGCATATTTTTCTAATTCTTCTTCGCTCGGAGCACCGTTGAATTTTTTCATGGTTTCCAGAACCCAGCCTAAACATTCCTGATTTGCAAGACCATGCAATGGACCTGCTAATCCGTTCAAACCACCGGATAATGAGTAATATAAATCGGAAAGTGCCGAATTAATAGTTGCGGCTGAATAAGCACTGACATTTCCGCCCTCATGGTCACTATGTAAATTCAGATACAATCTCATCAAATTTGTAAATTCTCCGTTGGGGTCTGGTAAACCGAGCATGTGAGCATAATTCTTTGCCCAATCTGCTGTTTTATCAGATTCAATTCTCGGTCCCTTATTAAATCTTTTGCGATAGACATAAGCACCGATTGCGGGCAGTTTGGCAACTATATTAATCATATCTTCATAAGACGGGTCCCAATACTCATCTTTTTTCATACCTTCTGCATATCTTTTTGCAAACTGTGATTCCCTTTGCATAACAAGAATGGCTGTGTTGAACATAGTCATCGGATGGGAATCAGGAGGCATTGAATCGATAACATTCCAAACATATTGCGGAACGTCTTCGCGAGACTTGATTTCAGCCTGCAAATCTTTCAACTGAACATCATTCGGAAGTTCACCTGTTAATAATAGCCATAAAATTTCTTCAGGGATTTTTTCTGTAAGGTGCTTTAATTCTATTCCACGAATAATTAAACCTTTGTCCGGCGGAACTTCCGAAGTATCGCAAACCAGACCCTTTACGCCGCGCATTCCGCCGTAAGCCTGAGCCAGAGTTACTTTTGAAACCTCTTTATCACCGTATTCCTTAAGGAATGCTGCAACTTCAGCTTTTTGTCGGGGAAATAAATCTGCAAGTTTTTCTTTTAACATTGACATAATAAAACCTTTCAATTAAGTAAAACACATTAAATGTACTGTAATATATTTATTCAGTCTTGTAAATTTACTTTCTTAAATTCTTATCCTTGCCAAAATGCCTTTTACCGCTTCCTAAACCCGACTTTCTTAACTATTTACTAATTAATTGCGTAATTAGTTATTTAAAACACTAAGACACTCTTCAGAAAATAAGAAATGAATTTTTGCAAATGTAATAATAGCCAAATATACAAATTTTTAAGAATTCTAAAACATACTATTAATATTTGTAATCAAAGTGTACACATAATTTGCTAACTTACGTAAAATAAAAATATATTATAGTATATTTTTTTTAGTATAGATTAAAAATAATTCATTTTTCCGCTATTATTTTGCACAAACTTTTGAGTTAGGGCTTCTCTTATTTAATTTGTAAGAAATTAATCCTGTTTTTCGGATACTCTTTTTAAAGAAGAATTCCATTTAAGCCTTAGCAACAAAATCACAAAAAATATTTCTTTCTATAATATATTCTATTGAATAATCCCGTTTATATCCAAATATTTTATAATATATTTGTAATTATCTATACAACAAACGAAATAAATAATATGAAATTTTTCTGCATTCTTTTAGGTTTAAGTTTATTAATTTATTTTCAGTCGAAAGCTGATGATAATTCATCAAACAAACAAATACAGGTATTACCCTGCAAAATGTTTCCTGTAAATAACATTTGGAACACTCCTATAGATAAATTACCAATTGATACTCATTCCGACCTTTGGGTAACAACAATCGGAAAAGCAGTAAGCCTGCATCCGGATTTCGGCTCAGGAACCTGGAACGGCGGTCCAATCGGAATTCCATATATTGTAGTAAACGGTAATCAACCTAAAGTCAATATCACATTTGAATATTCTGACGAAAGCGACCCCGGACCCTATCCTATTCCTCCGAATGCCCCTATTGAGGGTGGTTCGGCAAGTTCAGGAGACAGACACATTTTAGTACTCGATAAAGATAATTGTATTCTATACGAAACATGGTCAACTTATCCGAACGGAGACGGAACCTGGCATGCGGGCTCAGGAGCAATTTTTGATATGAATTCTAACAATTTGAGGCCTGACGGATGGACATCATCGGATGCCGCAGGATTGCCAATCTTGCCAGGACTTGTCCGCTACGATGAAGTTGCTGAAGGTGAAATAAATCATGCAATCCGTTTAACGGTTCCGAACTCGAGAAGAGCTTATGTTTGGCCCGCCCGACATTATGCTTCTTCTAAAACCAGTATTGAATATCCTCCATTGGGACAACGTTTCAGATTGAAGTCAAGCGTTGATATAAGCAAATTTTCTCAACATGGACAGGTAATTCTAAAAGCTATGAAAAAATACGGGATGATTCTTGCTGATAACGGTTCCGCCTGGTTTATATCGGGGGCACCCGATGCTAACTGGAATGATGACAGTTTGAACCAACTGAAACAAATCAAAGGAAACGATTTCGAAGCAGTGGACTGTTCTTCTCTTATGATAAATGCAAATTCAGGAGAAGCAAAGCAGGAAAATACTACTGTTAATGATATAAATATAATTGAAACAAATATTTCTGCTATATTTAATGCTCAAACTTCTGAGTTGATTGTAAAATTATTTTTTGCAGAAAATAGTAATGCAACTATTGAACTTGTAGATTTGCAAGGGAACAAAATTTCAGTTTTAGAAAATGAAACGTTTTTAAGGGCGGAAAATCAAATAACTTTAAGTAACTCATATATAAAAAGGTTAGAGAATGGAGTATATTTTCTCATACTGCGAAACGGTAAAATATTGAAAACCTGTAAATTTATAAAATATTAGCTATTCCCCTTTATATCAATAATTAAGGCATTTATTTTATAGTCTGATGTTCCACGTGGAACAATTTTTGTTTAAAATTAGTTTAGTAGTACATCATTTGTGTTATTAAGAAACGCTGTCATTCCAGACTTGATGCGTAATATGCTTTTTTCTTTCCGATAATAAATCATTCGTGAACAGACGAGGGCGTCTATTCTACTTTCTTTTCTCAAAACTTGGTAATTATTTAAAATGTTTATAATTTTGAATTAATCAATTTGATATTAATTAATCAGATAATAAATGAGTATTAATAAATACGATATAATTGTAATAGGGGCAGGTCATGCAGGCATTGAATCATCTTTCGTTTCTTCCGTAATGGGATGCAAAACCGCTTTGATAACAATGAATCTATCAACAATAGGTATGCCTTCATGCAACCCATCTATCGGTGGAACGGCAAAAGGACATTTAGTTAAAGAAATTGATGCCTTGGGTGGTGTGATGGGTTACCTTGCCGATAAAGCAGGAATTCAATTCAAAATGCTGAATAAGTCTAAAGGTCCCGCTATCTGGTCGCCTCGTGCACAAATTGACAAAGACCTCTACCCTGTCTGTGCATATAATTTACTTAAAAGCACAAAAAATTTGACTATGATTGAAGGAACTGTTTTAGAAGTTCTAATTAAAAATTCAAAGGTTTATGGTGTAAAACTTCTATCAAATGAAATTTTATATTCTACTGCTGTTGTGTTTTGTCCCGGAACTTTTTTGAACGGTGTGCTTTATACCGGAAATGAAACAAGTCATGGTGGAAGATTCGGGGAAAAACCTTCTGAAATTGTATCGGATAAGCTTGCACAAAACGGCTTTGAAAAAGGCAGATTAAAAACGGGAACACCACCACGAATTCTAAGTACTTCTATTGATTATTCAAAATTAGATACGCATCCCGGAGATTTACACCCTAAACCTTTCTCATTCCGCTCCCATAAGGTAGAGAATAAAATAATGTGTTATGCAACTGAAACGAACAGACAAACTCATGATATTTTACGTACAGGATTCGACCGCTCCCCAATGTTCTCGGGATTAATCTTAGGAACGGGACCCCGTTATTGTCCTTCTATAGAAGATAAAATTGTAAGATTTTCTGATAGAGACAGCCATAAAATCGTACTCGAGCCGGAAGGTCTGAATACTGATTCTGTTTACATGAACGGCTTTTCTTCTTCTTTGCCTGCAGATATTCAGGAAAAAGGTATTCGCACAATACGCGGACTTGAAAATGCAGAGATTGTACGGTATGCATATGCTATCGAATATGATTTCTTCTATCCCTATCAATTGAAATTTACACTCGAGAGCAAGCTTGTAGAGAATCTTTTCTTAGCAGGGCAAATCAACGGAACTTCCGGCTATGAAGAAGCGGCTTCTCAAGGCTTAATTGCAGGAATTAATGCTGCTCATAAAATTCTAGGTCTTCCTGAATTCTATTTAAAACGTTCAGATGCATACATAGGTGTTTTAATTGATGACCTTGTTAATAAAAGTACCGATGAGCCTTATCGAATATTTACTTCATCTGCAGAGTACCGGCTGTTACTTCGTCAGGATAATGCCCCAGAAAGGCTTTCACAATATGGGTTTGATTTGGGTTTAATTTCTAAAAAGATTAATAATAATAATATACAAAAAACTGAAGATATTAAATCTTTGATTGAGTTCAGTAAGTTATATAAAATAAAGCCTGAAATCTTGAACATTTATTTAGAAAAGAAGCTGGAAAATCCAATTACTGAATCAACTGATATTTACTCTATTGCAAAGAGAGCTAATTGTTTTTTAAATGAAATATTTACTCTTGTAAATGATATTCCTGACAACATTAATAATATTATTAAGCAAATTGACATTGTCAATCAGGTACATATAGAAATTAAATACGAGGGATATATTAAACGTCAATTGAAGGAAGTAAACTATTTTCTGGAAAATGAAAAAAAGAGAATCCCTGCAAACTTCGATTATTCACGATTAAATTCAATATCTAAGGAAGCAAGAGATAAATTGGAAAAAGTGAAACCGGCTTCTTTAGGACAAGCTGAAAGAATACAGGGTGTTGCAGCATCTGATATTTCAATTTTAGCTTTAATGTTAAAATAAATTGTTCCACGTGGAACAATTTTTAAATAACTTAATTACGAAAATAATGAATAATATTAAAATTTTAATTACCGGAGCAACCGGCAAACTTGCTGAATCAATAAGCACAATTTTGTCGAATGAAACAAGATATTCTATTTATCTTGCTTCATGTAATGCACAAAAAATCAAAGAGACAAAGCGAATTTCGGATATTTATAATGTCAGTATTCTAGATTCGAAGAAATTTAAAGATCTTTGCTATAATATCCGACCTGATTTTATTATTAACACGTCTGGTATTTCAGACTTTTCGCTTTGTGAAAAAGATAAAAAACTCGCCTGGGATTTGAACGTAACTGCACCGATGAATTTATCCAGTATCTGCAGGGTTATTGATTCTCATCTGATTTGTTTTTCGAGCGACCTTGTATTCGACGGCGGCAAAGGTCCCTATACAGAAGATGAAAAGCCGAATCCGCAGACATACTTCGGCAAAACAAAACATGCTATGGAAAATGAATGCCTATATAATTTAAACAACTGTACTATTTTCAGGATTACAAAATTATATGGTTTATCATCTTACAATAAAGACGATTTTGTTCACGATATTTTCCACTTTTCTGAGAATGAGGATATAATAAAAATGCAGGAAGGCAGGTTCAGCAACCCTGTGTTTGCAGATGATATAGGTCTTGCAGTTATGGGAGCAATCGAAAAACACAGAACCGGAGTTTATCATCTTGGAGGTAAAGACTGGTTAAGTGAAATAGAAGTTTTTCGAAAAACTGCTTCTATTCTCGGAATTGATACAGACAGAATTCAACTTATTCCTGCAGAAAAAACTGCATTCAATGTTCGGATAATGAATAAATTCGGACTTATTACATTAAAATCTTCCACCGACCTTGGAGTAAAATTTACTTCTTTGGAAAATGGAGTGTCTGCTATCGGTTTTCGGATAAAAGAAAAGTATAAATGGTACAAAGGGTAATATTATATATTCCCATTCTGTGTTTAGTTCTATTTGGACATTTAAAATATGATTTTGGAATTTTATAATAAAGGCAGGGCAAATGTATTCCAAACCCTAAAACTCGCTCTAAAAGCCGTTTAAAAGGGTCAGTAAATTGCGATACAGGATTGAGTTTTCCACATTTTACGGTTTTTATTCATATACTTTAGCTTATACTATATTTATATTT
>JBAYGQ010000009.1:0-14999 GCA_041666585.1 Bacteroidota bacterium | reverse complement strand
CAAAGGTGCTGTTATTTTGCCGCATGGGGTGCTGTTCCGTGGAAATGCTGAAGCCGAAATCCGTCAGAACCTGATTCGCAGAGGTATAATAAAAGGTATTATCGGACTGCCTGCAAACTTGTTCTATGGCACAGGTATTCCCGCCTGCCTGATTGTTCTGGATAAAGAAAATGCCGAAATCAGAAAAGGTATTTTTATGATTGATGCAAGCAAGGGATATGCAAAAGACGGAAACAAAAACCGCTTACGTGAGCAGGATATTCACAAAATAGTTGATGTTTTTAACAAGCAGATTGAATTACCGAAGTTCAGCCGGATGGTGCCGGTGGCAGAAATAGAAGAAAAAGAATTTAACCTGAACATACCACGATATATTGACAGTACCGAACCCGAAGACATTCAGAGCATTGAATCCCATTTGCTTGGAGACATACCAAACGCAGATATAGACGCATTGCAGAATTATTGGGATGTTTACCCTTCACTTAAAAAATATTTATTCAAAAAAAGTGAAAGAGCAGGCTTTAGTTCCCTGAAAATTGTGAACGACAAAATAAAGGAAACTATTTTTTCTCATCCTGAATTCACTGATTATTCTGAGAAAGTGAATGAAGTTTATACGAAATTCAACCGAAAAAATGTTCCTCTCTGTAAAAACATTAGTGCCGAAACCAAACCAAAGAAGTTTATTCATTCTATGAGCGAGGATTTACTCGGTGCATTTTCTAATCTGCAACTGATTGACAAATACGATGTATATCAGCATCTGATGACGTTCTGGATGGATACGATGCAGGACGATTGCTATTTGATTGTAGCAGACGGCTGGGCTGTAGGCAACGAAGTAGAGTGGACAAAAAAAGAATTTGAAGGTAAGCTGATTCCGAAACAACTACTGATTAAAAACTATTTCGATTCTATGCAAAAAAGTATTGAACAATTAGAGGCAGACAGAGACGCTTTTACTTCTGAGATTGAAGAACTGGAAGAAGAACATAGCGGAGAAGACGGGTATTTTGCAGACTTCGATAAAATAAACAGAGCCTCGGTACAGACACGATTAAAAGATATTACAGCAGTTAAAAATAAAAAAGAAAAAAATGATTACAGCCTTGTAGCAGAACCGCAGGCTGAATACGGAGAAAAAGCTATTCTTGTACAATACCTTAAACTGCTCGACAGCCAAGCCGAGGCTAACAGAAAGATAAAAGAATTCAGGGCTGAGTTAGATACAAAACTTTTAGAAAAATACAAAGCACTGAGCGAAACCGAAATAAAAACATTGGTGGTTGAGGGCAAATGGATGCACGCAGTTGAACAAAGCGTACAAACAGAAATGCAACGCATAAGCCAACGACTGACGCAACGCATAAAGGAACTGGCTGAACGGTATGAATCACCGCTTCCAAAGCTGAAGGAAGAAGTAAGCATTTTAGAAAAAAAGGTAAACGCACACCTTGCTAAAATGGGGTTTGTATGGAAATGAAAAAAGGATACAAACATACTGATATTGGCGTAATTCCAAGTGATTGGGAGGTGAAAAAATTGGGAGAATTTTCAGAAGTAAAAACAGGAAGTACACCTCCTACAAATGATAGAAGTAATTACGGTGATGAATACTTTTTTGTAAGTCCAGCAGACTTAGGAAAAGGAAAATATATCGTTGAAACTGAAAAAAAACTCTCATCAAAAGGTTTTGGAATATCAAGAGTATATCCTAAGAATAGCATTCTATTTACCTGTATTGGTTCAACAATTGGCAAATCTGGAATTGCCAAAATGGAATTAACTTCTAACCAGCAAATAAATGCAATTTTGCCAAATGAAAATTATATAACTGATTTTGTTTTTTATTCGCTGAGTTTTTTAACTCCGAAAATTAAAGCGTCAGCGAGCGAACAAGCCGTTCCTTTGATTAATAAAACAGAATTTGAGACAACTTTAATCCCACTTCCTCCCACCCTTGCAGAGCAAACCGCTATAGCCACAGCTTTGAGCGATGCCGATGCACTGATTTCGCAATTAGAAAAACTCATCGCCAAGAAACGTGCTATAAAGCAAGGGGCTATGCAGGACTTGCTGACCGGAAAAAAGAGACTACCAAACACGAATGGCGATTGGATAATTACAAAACTTAAAAATATTGTCGAGCAATTTATTGTGCCGATGAGAGATAAACCAAAAAAATTTAATGGAGATATACCTTGGTGTAGAATTGAAGATTTTGAAGGTAAATATATTTTTGATTCAAAATCCAAACAATATGTAGATAAAGATATAATTATCGAGATGAATCTAAGAGTTCATCCAAAGGAAACCTTACTTGTTTCTTGTAGTGCTGACTTAGGAAGATGTGCGATTGTTAAAAAACCTCTTGTAACAAATCAAACATTTATTGGTCTTGTTGTAAATGAAACAACTGCGTCTAATGAGTTTTTATACTATTATATGATTTTTAATGCGGATGAATTAAACAATCTTTCTTCTGGAACAACTATTTCATATTTATCAAGAGAACAGTTTGAAGAATTTAAAATTTACATCCCAAAATCAAAAGAAGTGCAAACCCGCATCGCCACAATCCTAAGCGATATGGATGCCGAAATAGAAGTCTTAGAAAAGAAATTAGATAAATACAAACTGTTGAAGCAAGGAATGATGCAGGAACTGCTAACAGGGAGGATAAGATTGGTATGAGAAAAATTAAGGTTTTTATAAGTAGCGTACAAACCGAGTTTGCCTCGGAAAGGCAAATGTTGTTTTCCTATTTGTTACAGGATGCCTTACTTGGTCATTTTTTCGAACCATTTATATTTGAAAATCTGCCGGCAACAGACCAAAGAACCGATAAACTTTACATAAATGAAGTGCAGGCTTGCGATATTTATATAGGACTATTTGGCAAAGAATACGGCTCTGAGGATAAAAAAGGAATTTCACCTACTGAACATGAATTCAATACAGCCACAAAACTCAACAAAACAAGGCTGGTATTTTTAAGTCAGCACAAAATTAACGAACGTCATCCCAAAGAACAGTTGCTTATACGCAAGGCTGAAAAGGATTTAGTCAGGAAAAAATTTACTTCGGAAATTGAATTAAAAACTGCAATTTATTCATCATTAATCAGATTTCTTGTAGAAAAGGAATATATACGCACTGAACCCTTCGATGCTTCAATTTGCTTTGGAGCAAAAATGGAAGATTTAGCTCCTGAAAAAATAGCTGAATTTGTGCGAATAGCAAAGACAAAAAGAGGATTTCCGCTATCCGCACAAGCTAAACCCGAAAAAATACTTACACATCTCAACCTTATAAGTGAGGGTAGCATTTCAAATGCGGCTGTTTTACTTTTTGGCGTAAAACCACAGCATTTTTTAATCAGCTCTGAAATAAAGTGTGTACAATTTAACGGAACTAAAATTGAAAAACCCTTCCCGGCATATCAAGTGTATAAAGGTGATGTATTTCAGTTGGTTAATCAAGCGGTTGATTTTGTTCTTTCCCGTATTGATTTGGCAGTCGGCACACGGAACGAGGATACACAGGCACCCTTGAAGTATGAAATCCCTCGTGCCGTCATTGCTGAAGCCATTGTCAATGCAATTGCACATCGGGATTATAACAGCACAGGCAGTGTACAGGTGATGCTGTTCCGCGATAGGATTGAGATTTGGAACCCCGGGCAACTACCCCATAATCTTTCACTTGCTAAACTAAAACTAACACATAGCTCATTCCCAACTAATCCTCTGATTGCAGAACCTTTGTATCTTACAGGTTATATCGAAAGACTTGGAACAGGCATTCCTGATATGATTAATTTAAGCATTAAAGCAGGTCTTCGTGAACCTGATTTTAAACAAGATGATGTTTTTAAGACAATCATCTGGAGACACAAACAAGTTACCGAGCAAGTTACCGAGCAAGTTACCGGACAAGTTACCGGACAAGTTACCGAGCAAGTTACCGGACAAGTTACCGAACAAGTTAGTGAAACTATCAGAAGAATTGTTCTTGTAATGTCAGGTGAAGTAAAAAGAATTGAAATTCAAGATATGTTAGAATTGAAACATAGAGAAAACTTTATAGAAAACTATCTCAATCCGGCAATAAAAGACAAATTCATAGAGCTGACGATACCCGATAAGCCGAATAGTCCAAAACAAAAGTATAGATTAACCGAGAAAGGTATAGCACTTAAAGGCCAAATGAAACAAAGAAAAAGGAAAAAATGATAGACTTAAATTCAAACTGCTGAAGCAAGGTATGATGCAGGAGTTGCTAACGGGGAGGATAAGATTAATTTAATAAATTTTCTGTAGATGTAAGATGGATACAAGCAAAATAGTAGAAGGAATAATAATCGGTGTCTGCGGCGGCATATCAATCAGCCTGATAAACAAACTTATCGAACTGATAATTTTTAAGTACGAATCCCGTAAGGTTCTCACGTGGCTTGAGAATTATACGAAAGAAAAAATAGCAAAATATGAAATATCTATTAAGAAACCATCCCAAGGAATACCACCAGTTTTACAATTATGGACTTCAACAAGGTTAATTGCAGTATACACGAATTTGATGCAGGATAGAGTTACATATATTTGCAGTAAACATCAAGAGATTATTAGAAGTGAAACAGAAAATGAAGTATGGACAATCAAAAGCATAAAAGATGGATATAAAAGTAAGAAAAAAGAAGAATAAAGATGTGCAGGGGGACAGTCAATAAAGGAAATTAAATTATGGAGAATGAAATTATGGAGAATGAAATTATAATATACAACTGTCCGTTTGAAGCAGATTACAAGTATAATAAAAACCAAAAGGGTGTTGCACGAGAGAAAATCTCAAATATTACTGATAAAAAAATTGAAGAACAATGTAATATTGAGTCATTTGAAGAATTCGCTTACAGAGTTAAAAGGAAATATCTGCAAGCAAAATTTAATTCTGTAATTGATGAAGATGCGTACAAAAATTGGGAAAGAGTAGAGAATGCAAAAAGATTATAAAGAATAAAAATATATAATAGGGGAATATGGTATGAAAGGCAGTAAAAATTGTATAGCTAAATTAATTGAATCAGAAAACTTTGTTAAGCTGATGAATAGCCTTGTGAGAAAAACCGGAGCGGTTATTTCTCCCTATGATAATTGGATGCCCAAGGGCGTAAATTATAATACAGAAGCAGAACTGAAAGACTTTTTAAAATATAATTTTGAACCAAATTTAAGCAAAGAAATTGTGAAATGGTGGTTAGAAGTAGATGCTACAACACCAAATTGGGACTTAATTTCTACCTGCACAATCGGTGGCAAGAAGGGGCTTGTTTTAGTTGAAGCAAAAGCCCATTATAATGAATTAGCCAATGAATCTAAGGGTAAAGGGCTTGATACAAAAGCATCGGAGAATTCAAAATCTAATCATGCAAAAATAGCTCAGGCAATCAGCGATGTAAATGCTGAAATAAATAAAACTGTAACCGGTGTTTCTATTTCAAGAGATTGCTGTTATCAGCTTTCAAATAGAGTAGCTCACGCATGGTGGTTAGCAAATCATGGGATTCCGGTGGTGCTTCTTTATTTGGGTTTCCTGAAAGTAGAAGACATGCGGGATGGTAAAAATATCATTTTTGAAACAGAATCAGACTGGGAAAAATGTTTTATCGAACACGCCAAGAAAGTAGGTGTTGACAGGATTCTGGACAAATGGATAGATTGCGGTAATAGTTCATTTATTACAATTTGCAGGTCAATTCAATTATAAATAAAAGGGTGATGAAATGTCAATAGGGAAAAAAATAATTAATCCAACAACAATCACAGAATTGAAAAAAGGCTTTGATGAAGAATTCAAGCTAATTAAGCATTTTTTTATTATCAGAAAATTGAAATTTGAAATACCTTACCAATTTAACAACAAAACAAGAAAAAATGAAATTAAGGTTATTGAAGCTACTGAATTTGATTCAAACCTATCTTTGAAAGAAGAACAACTTGCATTGCCGGGTGTGTATGTATTTGGATATAAAGACGAAAAACCAAGAGAAATTTTAAGAATTGGAAGAAATTTAGATAACTCATTAAAAAGAGCAAAAGAAGTTTTCTTAGGTTTTTACTTTATTATGAATGATAATAAAGGTAAAATGCAAGAATGGTACGAAGATGATAATAGTATGTTATATTTTTTTCAATTAAAAGAAGAATATAGGAAAAATAAGTTACATTGGGTAAAAGCGTTGGAATGCTATTTAATTTATAAGTATAATTCAACTGTACCATCTGGACGAGCATAAAATTAATTAAATATAGGATATTTATGAAAAACTATTATAGAATTATGCTTGGCAGAGGCAGTTCTTATGCAGATGAATGTTATAAAAACAATTTTATCGGTGCTTATTTCAATATAGATGTTGACCTGACCAATCAGTTACCGGATAAATGGAAAGATTTCAATCATAAGTTTATCCCTGTGTGGATGCAGTTACATCCTGATAAAACCAAAGTTTCTGCCGGGCTTTCCTGTGGTGCTTTATGGACTGTAGCAAAAGGTATCAATATAGGCGATATAGTTCTCTGTCCTAACGGTCAGGGAAGCTACTATGTCGGTGAGGTTCTGGACACTTATTCTTACCATCCGGAAGGGATTTTGCCCCATCGCAGAACTGTAAAGTGGTCAGAACGAACTATTGAAAGAACTGTTATGAGCGAGGCAATGCAAAACTCAGTTTGTTCTATGGGGACTGTCAGTAATATAACAAGATATGCTGAAGAAATTGAAACCCTGATTTCCGACAGCCGCCCACCTACACTTATTTCAACCATTCCAGATGTGGAAAACCCAACCGTTTTTGCTTTGGAAAAACACCTTGAAGATTTCCTTATACATAACTGGAAACATACAGAATTAGGAAAGAACTATGATGTTTTTGAAGAAGACGGTGGATTAGTTGGTCGGCAGTTTCAATGCGATACAGGTGCAATAGATATTCTTGCTATAAGCAAAGACAAGAAAACCCTTTTAGTTGTAGAATTGAAAAAAGGCAGGGTTAGTGATGTTGTTGTCGGGCAGATTCAAAGATATATGAGCTTTGTTAAAGAAGAACTTGCTGAAGAAAATCAAAATGTAAAGGGTGTTATCATAGGTTTGGAAGAGGATATACGAATTAAACGAGCATTAGCTGTTGCAAACAATATTGAATTTTACAGGTATGAGGTGAGTTTCAAACTATTTAAGAGTTAGTATGAACACAATAGGACAAATCGAAAGAGCAACCCAAAACCGGATTATAAAATTGTTTCAGGAACAATTGAATTACGAATATCTTGGTAATTGGGAAGAACGTCCCGGGAACAGCAACATTGAAGAAAAATACCTGCGTGCGTTTTTGCTGAAAAGAGCTTACAACGAAGTACAGATTAGCAGAGCCATTAACAAACTACGTTCATTAGCCAATAACTACAATGAAGATTTATATAACAATAACAGAAACACATACGGTCAGCTTCGCTACGGTGTGCAGGTAAAAGCCGAAGCGGGAGAAAATTTTGAAACAGTAGAACTGATTGATTGGAAAAATCCCGAAAAAAACCATTTTGCAATTGCGGAGGAAGTTACTGTATTAAATAACCGTGAAAAACGCCCCGATATTGTTTTGTATATCAATGGTATAGCTACAGCTGTTTTAGAGCTTAAAAGAAGCACTGTATCAATCGGAGACGGTATTCGGCAGAGCATTGTGAACCAGCAGAAAGGGTTTATTCAATCTTTTTTCAGTACAGTGCAATTTATATTTGCCGGAAACGACAGCGAAGGACTGCGATACGGAACCATCGGCACACAGGATAAATATTTTTTAAAATGGAAAGAAGGCGATAGCGACGAAGGTATGTATCTTTTAGACAAATACTTGCTTAAAATGTGTAATAAGCAACGTATTTTGGAATTGATGTATGATTTTGTACTGTTCGACGGCGGGAAGAAAAAGTTACCACGTGTACATCAGTATTTTGGGATAAAAGCCGCACAGGAGAGCGTAAAGAAACAGGAAGGCGGTATAATCTGGCACACACAGGGAAGCGGAAAAAGTATAATAATGGTACTGTTAGCAAAGTGGATTCTGGAAAACAATCCAAATGCAAGAGTTCTGATTGTAACCGACAGAGATGAATTAGATAAGCAGATAAAGAGAGTTTTTAAAGACAGCGGAATTGAAATACACAGAACCACAAGCGGAAAAGATTTAATGAACCGCTTGGCTCAGGCTTTACCAAGATTGCTCTGTTCTTTAGTGCATAAATTCGGCAGGCAGGATGTAGAAAACTTTGAAGAATATATAGATGAAATAAAAAATTCTCCTTCTTTAACCGTAGGCAATCTCTTTGTTTTCGTTGACGAATGCCATAGAACAGAGAGCGGGAAACTACATAAGACAATGAAAGCTGTATTGAAAAATGCAGTGTTTATCGGATTTACAGGCACACCGCTTTTAGTTAAAGACAAACCGACAAGTCTGGAAGTATTTGGAAAATACATACATACTTATAAATTCAAAGAAGCTGTTGATGATGGAGTTATTTTGGATTTGATGTATGAAGCCCGTGATATTGAACAAAGGCTAACGTCTCAGGAAAGAGTTGATGAATGGTTTGCAAACAAGACTGCAGGATTGAATGACTTTCAGAAATCGGAACTCAAAAAGAAATGGGGAACCATGCAACAGGTACTGAGTTCTAAAAACCGGATGCAACAAATTGTGAATGATGTTGTATTTGATTTTACAGTAAAACCCCGATTGAAAAATAATTACGGTACTGCGATTCTAATTGCAAAAAGTATATACGAGGCATGCAGGTATTACGAACTGTTCCAGTTCACAGAATTGCGGGGTAAATCTGCATTAATTACGTCCTACAACCCTTCACATCGTGATATAGTAACCGAAGATACCGGAGCTAATACAGATACAGAAAAAGAATATATTTACAAAACATACATGGAGCTATTAAAAGATGTAGGTGCAGATGCTCAAAAATCGAAATCAGAAACATACGAAGACAATGCAAAAAGCAAATTTATTAATGAACCTGCCAATTTGAAACTGCTCGTAGTAGTTGATAAGTTACTTACAGGATTTGATGCACCGAGTTGTTCATATTTATACATAGACAAGAGTATGCAAGACCACGGATTGTTTCAGGCTATTTGCAGGGTAAACCGTCTCGATACAGACGACAAAGATTTCGGTTATATCGTGGATTACAAAGATTTGTTTAAAAAAGTCGAAAATGCGGTATCCGTTTATACATCAGAATTAGCTTATGATAATTTCGAAAAAGAAGACTGCGATATTTTATTGAAAGACCGTTTGGCACAGGCTAAAGAAAGATTAGATAATGCACTGGAAGAAATAGCCTTGCTTTGTGAGCATGTCCTACCTCCCAAGTCCGATTTAGACTATATTCATTATTTCTGCGGAAATCCCGAAAACTTAGATGATTTAAAAAACAATGAAGTTAAACGGACTGCCCTCTACAAGCACACAATTACACTGATTCGGGCTTATGCAAATGTAGCCGCTGAAATGGAGCTGGCAGGTTACACTGAAAAAGAGATTCAGGATATTAAAAATTCTTTGGATAATTATTTGCGTTTGCGTGAAATCATCCGTAAAGCAAGCGGTGAAACACTTGACCTGAAGACCTACGAAGCTGATATGCGTTTCCTTATTGACAACTTTATACAGGCAGACCAGAGCAAAAGAATTGACCCGTTTGAAAATCAGACACTACTTGATTTAATTGTAAACACCGGAATTGCAGAAGCAATCAGCCAGTTGCCGGAAGGTATTAAAAGCAGTCCTAAAGCCGTTGCAGAAACAATTGAGAATAATGTCCGGCAAAAGATTATCAAAGAACACCTTATTGACCCTGCATATTTTGACGAAATGAGCAAGTTACTAAATTCAATAATAGCTGAATTGCGGGATAAAAAAATCAGCTACAAAGAGCATCTTGAAAAGATGGCAGACCTTGCCAAACGAGTTAGTAACCTGATAAGAGATGATTTGCCCAAAAGCATCAAGACGGATGCACAAAGGGCTTTATTTAATAATCTCGGCAAAAAAGAAGATTTAGCAATTGCGTGTGATGAAGCTGTAAAACGAGTGAAACAAGCCGATTGGAAAGGAAATGAAAAAAAAGAAGAGTTAATAAAAGGTGAATTATACAAAGTTCTTAAAGATGAAAAAGAAGTAGAAAGAATTTTTTCGATAGTCAAAGAACAGCCACAGTACTATAATGCAACAGATTAGTTTAGGAAATATTAAAGCAGAAGTTGTTCAGAAGGATATAAAAAATATTCACCTGAGCGTTTACCCGCCGTCCGGCAGGGTAAGGATAGCCGCACCCTTTAGGATAGATTTAGAAACAATTCGGATTTATGCTATTTCAAAATTGGGATGGATAAAGAAGCAACAGGCAAAACTCCGTAAGCAAGCAAGAGAATCACCAAGAGAATTTATTGGCAGGGAAAGCCATTATTTTCAGGGTAAAAGATACCTACTAAAAGTTATTGAAGCTGATTCTGCACCTACTGCATATATTAAGCATACAAAAATTATTATGCAGGTGAGAAAAGGCACAAGTACTGAGCAGAAGCAGATTATTTTGCAGGAGTGGTACCGGAAACAGCTTAAAGAAATTGTTCCGAAATACATTGCAATCTGGGAAGAAAAGATGAAGGTCAAAGTCAGAGAGTTCGGAATAAAAAAAATGAAAACCAAGTGGGGTTCTTGCAATCGGGAGGCAAAACGAATATGGCTAAATTTAGAACTTGCCAAAAAGCCCCCGCAATGCTTGGAGTATATTATAGTTCACGAAATGATTCATCTGATTGAACGAAACCACAATCAGAGATTCATAGCATTAATGGACAAATTCTTACCGCAGTGGCGGCATTTAAAAGACGAACTGAACCGTTTGCCAATATCGCATTCAGATTGGCTGTATTAGGTACAGAACAAAAAAAATGAGTGTAGAACAGCTTGTATAAATAATGATGGAGGGGTAAGAGATGACACAAAATGAAGTATTCTTGCAACGTTTAGCATATATAAAACATCTATGGCTACAGGCTGAAGAACAAGCGCAACAAACGGAACCTTTTTGTGGGTTTGCTCTACTTCCAATGCAAGATGCAATTGAAATGTTTCTTCTAACTGGAATTGCGAAAAAAGGATGCAAATCGGGAACCAATGATAGTTTTGATAAAATATGGGAAACACTTGATAAAAAAGTTGGCTTGACACAACAAACTGTAATTCGACAATTAAATAAAGCACGTGTTGATTTAAAACACCATTCTGTTTTTCCAAGCAATAGCCAAGTAAATGAATTTGTTATTCATGCCAGAACATTTTTAAATGAAAACACACTGAATGTTTTCGATATTGAGTTTGAGCAGATTTCATTAGCAGATTTAATTGTATCGGATGAAATTCGAGAGCATTTAAAAAAGGCTGAGAAATTTCAATTAGAACAAAAATTTAGTGATTCAGTTGCTGAGAGTGCTATTGCATTTGCAAAGTTAACTACGAATTTAAATAAGGAAACAAGAAATAAAAATAATCGAATTAATCCTATTTCAGATTTTTACGATACCTTAAATTCCCTAAAAATTCATCCTGAGTATAGTACATTTGGTGGTGGAAGTTCACGTGAAATGAAGTGTACTCAGAGTTTGGCAAAACAAACACAAAATTTTTTAGATTTAGAAAAAGATAATGCCAGAAAAATGGATGCATTTTTATTGTTGCATGCAATAGGAATACCATATGGTAGATATATTAGATTTCAATTTATAACACCAAATGTAAGACAATCTTTCAATGGTGCATACAATGTACCTATAATTTTACCTGAAGTTACAAATTCAGCTTCTGTGCAGTTTTGTATATCGTTCGTTGTAGAGTGTGCTTTGAAAGTGCAAGGTTTTATTTTACAATTAAAAAACATTTAAAGGAGTTAGAAATGGAAATAAAATCAAGGATTTTAATTTACTGGACAGGTAGAGGTATTTGCACAACTCATGATTCAATGTCAGTCACTTTTAGAAAAGATTACCTGGATAGGCTCAAAAACATTATTACTGATGGTTTTTGGATGATGCCCAATAAAGAAAAAATTATGGGCTACGGAGGTTGCATAAATAAAACTTTTCAATTTTGTACATGTTTTACAGACTTAGGTGTTAATAACTCAGCAGAACATATTAAAAAATACGGCTTGATGGGTATTGGAATTTCAAGGGAATTTATTTTAGAAAGAGATGGACGACCGGTTTGGTATTTTTTAAATGACCCAACAGATATTCACGCAGAAACAGTAAATAAATTATTTAATTATATCAATTCAGAAAAGAATGGTAATGATGAATTAACCGAATTATATAATAGAATGTCAATGCTATTTGATTACGCAAAGCCTATGGGTGATAATTTTTCTATCTTCGACAATTATTATGAAGAGAGGGAATGGCGTGTTGTCTGGAACAGCCATATTAAAAATGATAAATTCCATCCTACTGGTATTGATACACCGAAATTTCTTATGCCTTTTAAAAAAGAACATTTAAAGCTAATAATATTTCCTGATGTTGAAACTAAAAACATGTTTTATTCTGACACATTTTTTCAAGAAATAATTGATAAAGGTTATAATCCTTCATTAATTTCATGGGAAGAATTTTTTCAAATAATGAAATAAATAATTTTGAATAATAACGAAAAATCCCGGAGTTTAATAGCGTACTTCAGCAGTTCGGATTATCACCGACAGACAATAAACGGTAATATTGGTTAGACAATACTTAAAATTAATATTTTTTTATAAGGAGAATTTATGAAATCTAATTTAAACGTGGTAAAATTAAGTAAAAAACAAAAAAGGGAATATGCAACAGCCATCCATGAGATTGGTCATTGCATAGCGTATGATGAATTCAATCAAGAGTTTGAATATGTTACAATTGTAGAAAACGATGAAGCCTTAGGTCATGTTCACTCAAATATGAGTAAAGTTATAAGAATTTTTACACTTAAAGACAAAGTAATTGATTTAAATTATTTTAATCTTAATGTATGTAGTGACCAAAAAATAATAGAAAGTGACATCATTATTTCAATGTCTGGCTACATAGCACAAGGAATTTATGAGAAAAAGAAAATCAGTCAAAAATATTCAGACTTTAAATCTGAGTTATACAATTTGAATTTATTTTTTGAAGATGGAATAATTCTCCAAAATTATTTTAGTCTTATGCTTTCTATCGCAGATAGTTTGATTAAATATCGTTGGAAAATGCTGTTACATTTAGCAAATGTTTTATATGAAAGGAAAACATTAACCTTCGATGAGTACTGGGAAGAAAAAAGTAAATACCTTTCAAATTCTCAAGAAATGTGGTACCCAGAAAGGAAACTCAGCTAAGGAAATGATTTTTCAAATTTGGAGTTTAACATGATTAATAAAATATTAATAATTTTAGCATTAATTTTTGTTTTCAATTTTTCGAATTTTGCTCAGCAACAGTCAACTTGCTACCCTTGGGTAACAAGCATTCATACCGAGCTTGGCGTTCCTTGTGATAATGACACAACGAACAATTACATCATCATCCGTCCTCAGTATGTATTATCCTACAACAGCGTCAGAGGCGTTCCTAATTGGGTAGCGTGGAATCTTAACGCAGACTGGTAAGGTTTTTGGGGGTCATATACAGCACTCACTGCTTATGGTGCTTAGAATAGATTATTGGACTACAACTCTTACTGCAGGAGTTTACCGACTAAAGTTAATATCAACGAATAGGATTTACTTTGTAAATTAATTGGTTCTATGAGCCACTACTTTAGTTACTTTTCAGGTAAGATGTTCCAAGAAATAATTTAGTTCAAACAAGATTAAAATGTAAACAAAATTTTACTAACTTCTTATTACAGTTGTTTCTTTTATATATATTGCTTAAATTATAAAATTGAATTTACGTTGAATTATAATAATATTTATTTTTTGACCTATTTCTTAAAATACAAGAGCTAATCTAAGCAAACACCGAGATAATTTTTTAAAATTATATATATAAAAAATTAAATAATCGGAATCACATGAAAAGATTTATCTTTTTATTTGCTTTAGTGTGGCTTGTACTAACTTCCCACAGTACCTTTTCTCAGAACCAAAATGTGATAAAAGACAAAATTTTAAGCGGTAACATCAAGTTTAAGAATCTGGATAAGGGCGAACTTTGCACCTCCAACATTTATACAATCGAGTGGGAAGGCATACCTGCAAACGACACTGTAAGGATTGAATATTCGACTAACGGCGGTGTTGACTGGATTCTGATAACAAATTCTGCCACAGGTTTAAAATACGATTGGTCAGTACCGGAAACGCCTTGCTTGAATTGTACCGCGAGAATCATAACCAAAGACGTTGACAATCCTTTTCAAATAATCAGTGTTAATCCGAATAAAGGTTTAGTCGGAGATGAAATTACTATTTCAGGAATCGGATTTGGCTCTTCGCAAGGCACAAGTATAGTTTCTTTCAGTGGGGCAAATGCAACACAATATATAAGCTGGAGTGATACACAGATAAAAGTGAAAGTGCCAACAGGAGCGGTAACCGGAACAGTCTTCATTACTGTAAACGGTAAGAAAAGTAACGAAGTTGCTTTTGCAATTGAAGCAAACCCAATTATTTTGACCAGTATTAATCCTAATTCAGCAAAGATTGGCGATGCTGTTACTCTTACAGGAAATGGGTTTGGAAGTAACCGTGGTTCAAACTATGTATCTTTCAACGGAACAAATGCTACTGAATATACAAACTGGAGCGACACACAAATTGTTTGCAAAGTTCCTAACGGAGCGCCAAGCGGACAAGTAACAGTTACGGTTGATGGCTCATCGAGCAACGGTGTTATGT